>JASFLV010000161.1:0-6907 GCA_050117915.1 Thioalkalispiraceae bacterium
CCGGCCTCTTTGATTTTTTCTCTAAACCATTCACGCCCGGCCATATCTCCGGCAGAAAATGCCATTCGGTAAATGCCATGATCTTCATGCCGACCAATCGTCGCAAGAAATTCAATATCGTCTTTAAGACGTTCTGCATTGACTGTTATTGACATAGTCTTCTCAATTAGCGTTTGTTTTCTGGTCTGCATTTCCTTTCAATATGGCAATCATTATTGAGAGGAAAACAATCGCGCCAAGGCAGAAAAAAATGAACGCGGATACGAGCGAGTGATGAGATACGGTCACTGACAGCTGATTGCTGACCTGCTTCCCATCTTTTGTCTTCACGACATAGGTGTAGCTCCCATCTTGTTTACCACTTAGAACCGTTGCCGTATCAGCTCCCTGGTAGATTGTTTCGCTGCTGGCGCCATTTTTAGACGACTCTGTAACTATATATATAGTATCGGGTGATGCATCCTTAAGTTCCCAGCTTAGTTGATAATAACCTGCAGTCGATGTTGCCTGATCGGATTCGAGGCTTAACGCTGGTTCCGCAGCTAAATGACTCACAGCAAACAGGGATATGAAAACGAGTGAAGGGCGGCTTATAACACGCAGGGATGGCCGTCTGAACCAAGCGTTGAGGAACAGGCTACGACCCCATTGGGTAACTTGCTCTGTGACCTTTGTTATATGCAAAATATGTACAATAATTCTAATTAGACGCTGTACAAACTTAAATAACTATTTTTAGTGAAATAATCTGTCGAAAAACAGTGGAATTTGAAGTACTTATATATTATTACATATCCAGATTAATTTTACACGCTCAATAAGTGTGCAAATATGTGACATCTATCGGCAAAAACCAGCTATACAGTGCAGATCTTCGCGAAAAAACGGGTATTTGCTATTATGCGTACTTATAATATGCATATAGTTGGAGTATCTAGTTATCTAATTTCGTCAATGCCGGCCCTGGTTAGCGAAAGTAATCTCTGCCAGTTAGTTTTCATCAACACAGGCTTATTATATCTGCAACCAACCATAACTAAAAAACAACATAATCATTTTATTATAATTTTTTAACCTGTTAAGGATTCTGATTTGCGCACATTCACCTGTACATGCGGTAATACACTCTATTTTGATAACACCCAGTGTGTACAGTGTGGCAAGACGCTCGGGTTTGCTCCTGAACAGCTCAAGATTATCTCCATCGATCCAGCTGAGCAAGACCAGTGGCATTCCGTTGCGAACCCGGGACTGTTGTATCGCAAGTGTAAAAACTATCAGAGAGCAAATGTCTGTAATTGGTTAATCCCGGTAGGTGACAAGAATAGTTTTTGTCTGGCCTGTCGGCTTAATTCAATGATTCCAGATTTAAGTATCGAGGAAAACTTGTTGCGCTGGTATAAACTCGAAAAGGCAAAACGACGACTCATCTATACATTACTCACACTACGTTTGCCTATCATTGACTTTAAAACCGATGCGGACCATGGTCTATCTTTCCGATTTATGCAGGATATACAGGAACTCGACCCATTCTCTGACGAAGTGATTACCTATGAGCAAATCATGACTGGCCACCACGCCGGTACTATCACAATCAATATTATCGAGGCAGATGACAGTGCTCGAGAGAAAATCCGCGAAAATATGAATGAATCTTATAGAACAATCCTGGGACACTTTCGCCACGAGATTGGTCATTACTACTGGGATCAACTGATTGCCAGATCCAGCCACATTGATGAATTCCGTAGCTTGTTTGGTGATGAGCGCCGTGACTATAAGAGTGCACTAACGCATTATTATAAGAGCGGTGCACAACCAGACTGGCAAAACAATTTCATAAGTGCTTATGCCAGCGCCCATCCATGGGAAGACTGGGCGGAAAGTTGGGCACATTATTTACACTTCATGGATATTCTGGAGACAGCAAGCCACCATAGTGTGGGTATCCAGGGTGAAGAAGTAGAGGTCACTCAACAGGAGTTTCGTAACTGGATTGAAAAACAGAATTTTAATCGCATCATCATGCTTCTAGAAAAGTTAATGCGAACACTCAATGAGTTAAACCGTAGCCTTGGTTTTCGAGATCCCTATCCCTTTGAACATTCCCAGAGTGTGATTAAAAAACTGGAGTTTATTCATAAAGTCGTTATTGAGACCTGATAGCTAGTCGGCACAAATAACCCTGTTTTTTCCTGCCGCCTTTGCCTTATATAAGGCGTCATCCGCACGCTTGATAATACCTTCACCATTGCCGTTATTGTTACTGGATTCAGCGATACCAATACTGACAGTAAGATGAATCCCTTCCGGGTTAAGAGCTTCTATATCTGAACGTATTCGTCCTGCCACCTCTTTTGCCTCAGCAGCTGAAGTATCAGGCATAAGTATAACTAATTCCTCACCGCCATATCTTGCAGCAGTATCCATACTTCTTACATTGTTTGTAATGACTTTACCCACTGCGGATAAAATGTTATCACCTTGCTGATGCCCGTATTGATCATTAACCTTTTTAAAATCATCAATATCAATCAGTGCCAGGCTGATTTTTCTGTTTGTCCTTTGCGCATGACTAATCTCTTTTTTTAGAACCACACCAAATATATCACGCGTTGCAAGGCCGGTCAGAAGATCACTCGTCGCAAATTCAGTCATATTCTGACTCTTGTCTTCTTCCATTAGAATCGGGTCAGTTAAAATATCATTGATATTCGTCATATAATCCAGTGCCGCAACTGCAACACCGACATCACGATTTAATTTGTTATTCAGATTTTCACGATGTTCCTGTATGTTTCCCCAATGTTTTTTCGCATCGTCTTCTCTGAATTCCTCGTTAGTCAATGAGAGCAACAACAGGGTATGTGCATTGTCTGGATTATTCTTTACAAATCTCTCATACTTTACTTTATTATCAGATAGCAATGTGAGTTCATCAACGGATAACTTATCAAGCAGGCTGGATTCAAAAATACCACTCGAAACATTTTTATCTTTTTTACTCAATGTTTACCACCAAAAAGTCTACTTTAAAATAAATTAAAGATAAAATTAACCACTAACGTTTGGGAGCCCATGCGTATAGCTACCCGCTATCAATGCAATGACTGATAAGACAAGTATTACACTTTGAATATTAAAAAGATCTGCAAGTACACCAATACCACCAAAAACAAACATCGCCACTCCGATAAGCGTGTTACTGACCGCGACGTATCTTGCGCGATTTTCAGCAGTAGCCATGTCCACTAGATAAACCTTTCGCCCAAGGCGAACAGCCCCATGTGCCAGGGTAATCAAAAAGAAAATAGCTAGATAAGCAATGACCCCTAACTCAAGATCAGAATAGCTCACCATATACCAGGTAACAATACCGACAAAACCTGCTGTTAGTGCACTAACCGTCATCACATTACGACTGTTTTTGTCGGCAAATTTACCAATCAAGGGTGCGGATAAAATATTGGCAAGCCCGTTGGCAATAATCAACCAGCCAAGCAGGGATAACTTTGCTTCCAGTTGCTGCTGAGCGAGCAACACATAAAACGGAATCACCAGGGCTATACTCAAAAACAGGGTACGGCTAATGACATATTGTTGAAAGGGTTTGTCATTAACAACAATCTTCAGACTCCGTAGTGCCTCAGCAATTGCATTGCCGCCACCTTCAGTCGCACCAGCCGGTTCCTTTATGCTAATAAAACTGCCAAATGCCAGTATCCATAAGCTCGCTGCACCCAAAATGAAAATAATTAGTAGTTGGAGGCTTTCCTGGTTGAATAATTCATAGACTAATATCAGCCCGACTGCAAGCGTTACCACACCTGCCAACGCCGTACTGTATCCCATCAGGCGACCACGACGTGTCTTGGAAATGGTTTTGCCCAAGACATCTTTAGCCGAGACAGAACAAAGCCCCCTGGCCAAACTGTAAAACACCAGCAATGCCAATATTAGCCAGCCTGCCAACAGGCCGTCGGTCTGCCAGGTAACCGCGGCCATCAAGAACAGGCTTAGCGCAGACAGTAATGCACCGATTAACCAGACGATCTTACGCTTCTCCAGATTACGGACATAGGCAGCGACAAATAATTGTGGCAACAGTACACCCGCTTCTCTGATCGGAACCAGGAATCCGGTAAAGGTGGCAGGTATACCAAGCAGATTGAACAACCAGGGCAATGTTACTCTGGCACTCACTAGCTCATCAGAAATTTTATTCAGTAAGTTTGCAAACAAATAGGCAAAGAAGTTTCGCGGTTGCTCAACACATGCCTCATCTGGTATATCCTTGCAAACACGGGCATCTTCATCACCCGTCGCCTGGTCATATAGCCAACCCAGCCCTTGCTCGAAAGGGGTTCGTTCAGCCATTTATTCACCTTGATCATATTTGGCACATGGCCCCTGGTATTTTTCAGGAATATTATCAGGACATTCTCCACATTGCTGGTTACCTGGAACCGCGAAGTCAATCTTTCGAGGATATGGCAAATCCAGTTCTTGCATAATCTGTTTAAATTCATCGAGGCTCTTGCCACCGATATGTTTATTCCGTTCCTTCTCCTGTGCGATGGTACTAATGTGTCGATGTTCATAATCATGACAGGGGTAAACCAGGGTTTCATCAGGCAAACAAAAGAACTTTTGTTGAATACTATTATATAGTGTCTCACTATCACCCGATTGAAAGTCTGTACGCCCTACACCATCAATCATCAATGCATCGCCAGAAAACAACATACTGTGGACGGGGGTATTGATCAGGTAGGCATGGTGGTGATCCGTATGACCGGGAGTAAATAGCGGGTGTAATTCAATATTACCAACACGAAATACTTCACCCTCCTGGAGACCAATATCCGCGCAAGGTAATCCATCAATCGCCGGGTAGGCAATTTTCGACCCGGTCAGCGCCTTGAGACGTTTTGCGCCTGATAAATGATCCGCATGAATGTGCGTATCGATTGTATAGGTGAGCTTAAGATTATGTGCCTGCAAGACGCTCAAGTCTCGTTGTGCCGTATCGAGCACGGGATCAATGATGGCACATTCACCTGTGTCTGGACATGCAATTAGATAGCTATAGGTCGATGAATCAGGCTCAAACAGTTGTTTAAAAAGCATCAAACGTGTCTCCTCACAAATAATCTATTAATTACCTATGGTTACTTAGCGAATATTCAACAGATAATAACCTTGTAATGTGAATGACTTTTAATATATAAAGCATATTTATAGCTTTAATAATAGTTTATTAACTGCGAGGATATACAACAAGAGCAGGCTAATCACTGGTTATGACCAGTTTTCACTTACAAACCGCAATGACCACAACAAAGAAAAGAACAGCAACCCGCAAGAGCTGGAGCAGACTCGGTTCGGAAAAATTACTGGACTGGCGTATCTGTGATTTAGGCCTCAAATTAAAAAACAGTCCGATTGAACCGCTCACTGAACGTCTGTATTCAGAGCTGGCAAAAAAGCATATCAACTTCCGACCACATTTCTGGATATCCGATGAATGGTTTTCACCAGATGGAATCCCGGGTGTCGCGATACCTTTTTTCCTGTTTCATCCACGTTTACGTAAACTGGAAATGGAGAATATGCTGGAGGTTGAGGGAGGCAACCGCCGCTGGTTTATGCTGCTGCTGCGGCATGAAAGTGCTCACGCCCTTCTGAATGCTTACAAACTTCATCAGCGTAAAGACTGGCGCAAGATATTTGGTAATCCCAATTCACATTACCCGGATACATACTTACCCAAACCATACAGTAAAAGCTTCGTTATTAACCTGCCTGGCTGGTATGCCCAGGCACATCCCCATGAAGATTGGGCTGAGACCTTTGCAGTGTGGCTCAACCCTCGCTCCGACTGGAAAAAACGCTACGCAAAATGGCCGGCATTAAAAAAATTAAGATTCGTTGACGATTTGATGGTGGAACTACAGGAAAAAAAACCACTGTTACGTAATAAACAGACGGAATACCCGGTCGAAAAAATCCGCATGACTCTGCGCGAATATTATGAACAAAAACGTGATCGATACGGTATTGATCATCCTGAGTTCTTTGATATTGACCTGCGCAAGCTTTTCCTAACAAAAGATGAAGGCGGTCATGAGAAGGCCTCTCGTTATATTCGGCGTGTCAAAAAACAAATTATGGACGTAGTTGAGCGCTGGACAGGGGAATATAAATACCGGATCAATGAAGTCCTCGATGACATGATCAAGCGTTGTAATGAACTTGATCTAAGGGTGGGTGATAACCAGGAGCAGCTAATCCCAGAATTAACGGCCTGCATTACCATGCTGGTGATGAATAAATTACATAGCGGGGGGTTCCATATTTCATTATGAAAAATCTACGTGTCATGATGTTGACTCATTCAAACCTGATACCACCCGATGCTATTACGGATCGGGAAGACCCGCGGATAAAAGACTGCAAGACCGAGTTCGATGTTTATCATGCCTTATTAAAGCTTGGACATGAAGTCAAAATCGTTGGTGTCGATGATAGTATCAAACCCATACAGGAGACTATGCAGGAATGGAAGCCCAATATCGCTTACAATATGATGGAAGCCTTCGCTGATATTGGCGCACTCGATTATTATATTGCCTCTTACCTGAATATGGTGAAAATGCCCTATACTGGTTGTAATCCACGCGGTTTACTACTGGCAAGAGACAAGTCTCTTTCTAAAAAAATCATGACTTATCATCGAATTCGTGTCCCGAAATTTTTCGTTTTTCCACGCCATCGGAAAATCACTGAATCCAAATTAAATAAGCTCCCCTATCCACTCATTGTAAAATCAACAGTTGAACAGGGCTCAGTGGGCATCGCACAATCTTCATATGTTGCAAGCCCACAGGAACTCATTGAGAGA
>JASFLV010000162.1:0-6883 GCA_050117915.1 Thioalkalispiraceae bacterium
GCATTGAGAGCATTGGTCACCCATAAAAGGCAAAAGGAAAAAGTTTCCTGTTATGTTTCATTTTATCCACATTGGCAAGACCCTAACAAACCGGAACCGATGCAAGTGTACCAATATGCCCCCGAAATAAATGATCTGGAGGTGCCAGTCTTGGTTTTCTTTGGTGAACATGAACAATATCAAAGACTGCGCCCAATTATGGAAGGGATCAAAACCCTAAAGCAAAAAGGCAGAAATCCTCGATTGATTGTCTATCCGGGTGTTGGTAGAGGCTTTGATTTTCGTCCGCCACATGTGCGAACTTTTGCGGATGATTTGGCAGCTAAAGACGCAATTCGGAGAACAGAATTATTTATTCGGTCACATTTAAAACAGTAATTGTTAACGGAAGTGTTTTTTTCGAAGAGTGCATATGCAATTCAAAAATTTGAATAAGCATTGATAGCAAAACGTTTCAGGTATTTTAAATAGAAGTTAGCCAAATCTGAATTGCTGTTTTTGAGAAACAGCAGACAGTCTATTATAAATTTAATAACGTCGTAACTGGCCGACTAATACTCCCTGTATTTGTACTCGCTGTGCATCATAGACCATGGGCTGCATCTGGCTATTTTCCGGTATGAGTTTGATCTTATTGTCGTTGAGCTTTCGAAAGCGCTTGAGCGTCGCCTCCTGATCATCGATCAGTGCAACGACGATCTCGCCGTCTTTGGCGGTGGCCTGGCTTTTGATAATAACGATATCACCATCAAGAATTCCTACTTCGCACATGGAGTCGCCCTGTACCTCCAGGGCAAAGTTGTCCTGGCCAGAGAAGTCGGCAAAGTTGAGTTCGTCTTCGCCTGGGATTGCTTCAATCGGCCGGCCTGCGGCAATTCGACCTACCAAAGGGAGGGTCGTGTGGGAGTGTGGGATTTCAGTAAGTCGAATGCCGCGCCAACCTCGTTCTGTATGGTGCAGGTAGCCCTTATCGACCAGTGCCTGCACATAACGATGAACTGTGCCCTTTGAATTTACCCCCAGCGCCGCGCCAATCTCAGTAAGGGTGGGCCCCTGGCCGCGTTGGGTAAGATAACCGCGAATAAACTGCAGCATCCTATTCTCCAAAGTTGTGAGTTTCGAAATGTTCTCCATACGTTCTCTATAGTAGAGAACATTTGGAGAACTTTCAAGTCGATTCAAGAAAATTTTTTAGTGTTCTTAAATCAATGAGTTAATGCGAAATCCGGCAGCAGCATTGTTTCGTTTCTGATGATGTGCCCGAAAGTTGTAGGCGCATTCCTACGAAAAGATCAGCCACGTCTGACAGACAGAAGTAAGTCAGCCTCGGTAGGATGGTATGACTGGGAATAAAACTTCATTTGCAACAGTTGGGTTAGGACGCGTAGTTACAAGACGCATCTGGCCAGGGAAGGCCCACTTTAATTTTTGACAGTGGGAGGGAATTAAAATGTACAAGCAACGTAACAGGCATGGTGAGAATGGTGCGATCCCATTTCGGACTGGGCGCTTTTATTGCGTGGATAGCGAGTGGTGGTTTGCGATCAGGCGTGGTCCCGATCAGGGACCCTATGATACTAAGGCAGTAGCCAGGCAATCTTTGATCGAATACTTAAATGATCAATTCAAGTTTGAGAAGCAGTTACAACAGGATCGGGTGTTACTGGGAAGAAAAATGACGGCCTGAAAAAGTGACTGGATTCCTAAATAGGCAGGTTACGTTGCAGTTACGCGGCGTAACCTTTAATTGTGCAAGAGTTATAAGCTGGCCCAGATGGATTCGTAGTCGTCATTCGTTTTCGCAAGATTGGAGGGAACCGGTTTTGCATCGGCAAACTCGATAAGTTGTGCTGAGCCGACCGGTGATGAATACAACTGCTCAATGATATTGATTGAACGTTTCTCACCATTATATTCGAGTGTAATCTCTTTGCCGTCCAGACTGGTAGGCAGATTGGGGAGAAACAAGACATGCCCATCATCATTTTTACCAAGTAAGCATTTAATAGGTTGGGACTTGAGCCCGGCTTTGATAATGAGTTGCACAGGTCGAACAGTTTGACTGTGTTTTTTGATGCCAGCACGAATCGGGCCTGTGGTGGGGCAAACCATCCAGCGGATTTCGCCCAGTTGCCATTGCCCGGTTTTCCCGCGTACAGCAATCAATTCATTGGTCTGAATGTGTTCAATGCCATCCTGTGGCAGGGCAATACAAAAACCACCCTTACTGATGTTTAGTACTTTTGCATTAAGATAGCTATAGACCTTCATGCGCATACTTTCGGTCCAGGATGGGGGCGGTGTATCCTGTTCAAAGTAGGCGCTCTCCCAGATATCAGGACCCGTGTCGCGCTCGGCAGTAAAGCCAAAATTACTGCGCGAATCGGCTTCTACTGGTGGGATAGTAATCGCATAGCCGTCCTGTTTGTCTCGGCTGGTGTCTTTCTGTTGCACGGCCGGTGGTTCTTGTTCCTGGCGACCATCTGAAATGACATAGTGTATTGCGCTTACTCCGATGGCGACTTCAGCACTACCTTGAATAAGTCGCCGTGAACCATCACGGCAACTGGGTCGGCCCCAGCAGTTCATAAGTATCAATAAAGATCGCCGTGAAATGGCACGACCACGTGAGAGCTTGATCTCTTCAGCGCCTGGCTTAGCACTGCTTAATAGCCGATCAATATTGTAGATAAGATCCGTGATGTCGAGATAGCGGACGTCGACGAGCTGATTTTCGCCAGTGGAGATGTCCTGGGCAATCAGGGCCGGTGGCATATCTGTTTCAAGAGTAAAGGCGTAAGTTTGCGTTTCATCACCACCGGGTGACGAAGTGATCACAACATACTGCGCCCAGATGTCGAGATTGGCGATAACGTTTTGCAATTCATCCGGCTTAAACAGAGTAGGTGAAAGCAGGGCGTGCAGTAACAGTTTCTTGAACTCAGTGCCAAGACTAGTTTTAACTAAGTTCTCACCGAGCCCGGTTACCTTCACCGAAAGTAGATTGTATTTTTCAATCAACTGGTAGATCCAGTAAAGCTGTAACCACATCCCTTTTTGATAAGGCATGTGGAGCTGTCGATAGTTGCTTAACAAAAGACTGGATAAAGCAAAGATTCGATGCACCGAGGTGGTTATGACTTTTTTCCAGCCAAAGCGGCTTAGCTCAATACTATGGGCAATGACCTGTTGGTAGCCGAGAATGGCCTGACGGAGCAATTGCGTGTAGAGGTCAGCAACCTTGCGGCGCTTTTCTGAAAGCGGTAGCGGCTTACCCGCATAATGGCGATGTAGCTCTGGCAGAATCAGAGTGAGTGGTTCGCTGATGCCTTCCAGGAGGTGGAAATGTTCTTTTACCGGGACGGCATCCTGGCGGTTAACATCCCGCATGGCCATGTATAACTGGCGGGCTGTTTCACCCACCGAGGCGATCGGTAAATTATTCAGCCACTGGTTGACGGCCTTAGTACGGGTGTCAAATTGTGCAGAGCTTGTTGTCGCCATTGTGCTTCCCAGTACTTACACTCACGTAAACTAAGGCCTTTTAGCTGCATGCAATATCAAGTATTAAGCAATATTTAGAGCCGTTTGATTTTAGTAACGGCTTACAGCAACTGCTAGTTGGGTATGCATAAGTGGCGAACTACCGTCGGACGGCAATGGATGGTCATTCCCAAAATGCGATCCAATCGCATCTTCACGCCTTATTTGGCATATCCCCCAAAGCCGCACAAAAAGTGTGACCTGGTTCACATTTTACTTCAGAGATTAGTGTAGTTACAGCAAAACCTCTATAAATAAAAGTTAAATATTGTTAACAGATTCGCTAACTAATTGAGATCATTGATGAAATAGACCATATAACTAGTGGTTTTTTTGAGAGTTGTACAAGAAAAACACATAACACCAATAATTTCATGGGCTTAATTTAGCGCGTTTTCCTTAAACGAGCCTTAAACGGCCGTGGACCAGCAGAATCCCTGGTAACATTTCTCGTCTACTATAGGTCAGAAAGTAGTGAACCTGGATTGGCGAAAAATACATCGACGCGTACAATACCGCGCTGTTTGCTAAGGTGACGAACTGAATGAAGGTACATGATCAATTTGATGTCATTATTGTTGGCGGGGGTCACGCGGGGACCGATGCAGCGCTGGCCAGTGCCCGGATGGGGAGCCGGACGTTACTGCTAACACACAACATCGAAACGCTCGGTCAGATGAGCTGTAACCCGGCAATCGGTGGCATCGGTAAGGGCCACCTGGTTAAAGAGGTGGATGCCATGGGTGGCCTGATGGCACATGCTGCAGACCTTGCTGGGATTCAGTTCCGAATTCTCAATGCCAGTAAGGGGCCGGCGGTCAGAGCAACCCGCGCCCAGGCAGATCGTGTCTTGTATAAACAGGCAGTGCGTTCGGTACTCGAGACAACGCCAAATCTGACTATCTTTCAGCAGGCCGTGGATGACCTGATTGTTGATAACGATCAGATCAGCGGCGTGGTGACCCAAATGGGATTACAGTTTGAAGCACCGGCGGTGGTCCTGACGGTGGGGACTTTTCTTGGTGGTGTGATTCATATCGGTGAGTCCCATCATCAGGGTGGTCGTGCTGGAGACCCACCATCCAATTCCTTGTCAAAAAGATTGCGAGCGCTACCATTTAATGTCGAGCGTTTAAAGACCGGTACTCCGCCCCGCATCGATGGCAAGACCATTGACTATTCCGTTATGCAGACACAACCAGGTGATGATCCCTGTCCGGTTTTTTCATTTATGGGAACATCAGACCAGCATCCGCAGCAGGTAGCTTGTCACATAACCTATACCAGTGAACAAACCCATGAGATCATTCGGAATGGTCTAGATCGTTCGCCGATGTATAGTGGTGTAATCGAAGGAGTCGGACCACGTTATTGTCCTTCGATCGAGGATAAAGTGGTTCGTTTTGCCGAACGCGATGCCCATCAAATATTTGTTGAGCCAGAAGGATTGACCACCACCGAGGTCTATCCAAACGGAATTTCAACCAGCTTGCCATTTGATGTGCAGTATGAATTTGTACGTTCGATAAAAGGATTTGAAAAGGCTCATATTACCCGTCCGGGTTATGCCATCGAGTATGATTTTTTTGACCCTCGCGATCTCAAGCCTTCATTGGAAACCAAATTCATTAATGGCCTGTTCTTCGCGGGACAGATCAATGGGACAACCGGTTATGAAGAGGCTGCGGCACAAGGTTTGATAGCCGGGATGAATGCATCATTGCAGGTGCAGGATAAAGAACCCTGGACACCAAGACGTGATGAAGCCTATATCGGTGTCTTGATTGATGATTTGATTACCCGTGGCACCAACGAACCCTATCGTATGTTTACTTCACGTGCGGAGTATCGCCTATTGTTGCGTGAAGATAACGCTGATTTACGCTTAACAGAAAAAGCCCGAGAACTTGGTTTGATTAATGATAAGCGTTGGCAGGCTTTTAATGAAAAGCGTGAATCTATTGAAAGAGAACAGCAGCGATTAAATGCAACGTTTGTCCATCCCGGTAAAGTCAATCAAAAGGTAGAGGCAAAGGTATTAGAGAAACCGCTTTCACGTGAGGCCCGTTTGTGGGAATTGTTGCGTCGGCCGGGTGTCAGCTATCAGGATATCGTGGCGTTAGCTGAACTTGATCAGGCAATCAAGGATGAAAAAGTCATCGAACAATTAGAGATCCAGGCAAAGTATGCCGGTTATATCGAGCGCCAGCATGATGAAATCGCCAAACAGCAACGACATGAAGAGACACGCATTCCAGAAGATCTTGTCTATAGCCAGGTCAGTGGTCTGTCGGCAGAGGTCAGTGAGAAACTTGCGCGTATCAGACCAGCGACTATTGGTCAGGCAACACGAATTCCTGGCGTCACGCCGGTAGCTATCTCCATACTTTTAGTCCATCTAAAAAAACGCAAGCTGCTTGCGGACCGGAAATCTGCCTGATTTCTTACTCTGCTATTTCTTGAGTTCTAACTTAAGCGACCTCTGGTTAAGTCAGTAGCTCCAGCTGTTTCCAGTACGAGGGTGTTGCCGAAATAGAGCACGACAAGCGTTTGATTTTCTGAGCAAAAAAAGCACACCTTTTATTTTGTGTCTTCTAACAAGTCGTAGACAACTTTTTCAGAGAACCATTAAGTGAACTGATCGCTGTCGGTTTAGTCAAATAGCTGTAGAATCTATCTCGATAAACAAGTGTGTTGTAAAGGGAAAACACCGAACCAAAAATTTTTATCGGGGTGGGACAACAATAAACTCAGGAGGAAAATTAATTATGTTGAAACGTCTAACCATCATTGTATTTTGCGCGCTCATCGGGACGAGCTTCACAACCAGTGCTATTGCTGCTGGTAATGGTTTGATCAAAAAGAAAAGTGCCCACTCAGTTAAAGTTACGATTGATCGCCTTGAGAATATCCTGAAACAAAAAGGGATTGGTATCGCAGTCCGCTGGAATCATGCAGCCAAGGCCAAGGGCGTCGGTATGGAAATGCGTGATACGGAAATTTTAATCTTTGGTAATCCAAAGATGGGTTCTCCGCTAATGATCAGTAACCAGCAGATCGGCATCGATTTACCGATGAAGGCGTTAGCATATAAAGATGATCAGGGACAGGTATGGCTGGTTTATAATGATCCTGCCTATCTTAAGAACCGTCATGGTATTAGTGATCGGGACAAGATCTTTGCGAAGATGACGGGTGCATTAGACAAAATGACCAGTAAGGCGGCAGCGGAATAATTTTAAATTATGCTTAAGCTTATTGAGACGAGGCGGGCGTTTGGCCCGCCTTGTCTTTTACTGGAACGAAAAAATAAAACTGGCGAATGTTCAGTTAAACTAAT
>JASFLV010000163.1:0-6738 GCA_050117915.1 Thioalkalispiraceae bacterium
AATGAAGACAAACAACGATACCTGGCAAATGGTTGCACAGATTTTCTCGCCAAGCCCATTGATATGATTGAGTTTGTCGAGGTCCTGACAAAATACCTGAAGCCCCGGGAGCAGATCTCTGAACCGGTAAATATGATTCAGACAGAACTGAAAGATAAAAATCTGGCTCTGTGTGCCTTGATTGATAAATTTGTATCTGAATCTTTGCCAGAAATGATTTTTAATATCGAGCAAATGATCGAAAAAGAAAACTGGATTGCCATCAGCAGGACCGCGCACGAGTTAAAAGGGGTCAGTGGTAATCTGGGTTATACACAAATGATGGCAGTGGCCAGGAAGATGCAAGAAATGGCCAAGCTAAGAGATCACGAAAGTGTAGCAAGGTTACATGCCGAAATGATTCAGATAGCCAAACACATGCAAGCAGGATCGAAAACCTGTGAACAAAGTAATGTAGTCAAGACTAATATGGATAAAACAAGAGAGTAATAATAGTTGCAGTGTCCAATCTTTCTCTAGAAGTAGTACCATCCTGGACACGATCAGGCTGCCGAAGCAGGCACTAAGACTCCTCAATTGTCACCACTTCTGGGCCAGCTAATTAGCTGGCTTTGTTTATGGGGTTGGCTGAGCAATCAGGAATAGACAAGCTGATTGATCTTGACGGGCTTGTAGGCTCTGACCTTTGCTTTGTTAGGTTGTTTGTATTTTTGATTGAGGCTCAGAATACATAAGCGGGCATGACGGGTGATTTCAGATTTAGTTCCCGCTTTTAAGCCATTAATGGTGTTGTAGTTATTCGAAATGGTATAACGATACCAGGGTTTGCCGGTCTCAGATGAAAGGCTTTCATCCAGTACAATACTCTGAATTTTATACATGACAGTGACACCATCCAGTCATTTAGAAGTTGTTTAAACATATAGGGTTTGTGTTAAATAAATATTGCAATTGTTTGACTTGCTTATGAAATTCAGAAAATTAGCAAATCCTGATAAGCTAAACCGTTGAAACCACTCGGTCATAAAAAATTGTTTTATGCTTAAAGAGATGTAAAAATAGTCATTCAGCAGGTGGCCATAACTCAGCAAGGAAGTTGATTACTAATACCAGGAACGCCGGGTGACTGGTATGTGGCTAATAAAAATATTAAATTGAGTCTTTGCATGCAGCCCGTCGAATTTAAGAAATTGAACTGCCTGGTTGATTACTGTGATGAAGTGTTTCAACACTTCTACAGGGAGCTGCTGTCCAATAAAGTCTTTTTCAAGTACTTTGCTAACGAAGAGCAGGTCAAGACGTTGTTGGCCAAACAGCAGGAAAACTTTCTTGCCACACTCCAGGAATCACGTGAAGATCTGATCAAACGTTATTACCATGTCGGCAAAGTGCACTATCAGCATGATATCCCCTATGAGGTGTTCCTGAGCGGAACCAATTTACTACGCGATAAATTCAACGAGACGATTGATAGCCGTTTTGGCAAAACAGAATTATCCCTGCTAAATGAAGCCCTGTTTGATTTTATCGCAGAAGCGATGGCCAAGGGTTACATGGATATTTTTATCGAGAACGAAAAGGCCGACCTGGAAAAGATCCTGCAAATGACCAGGAACGTCACCTTTGGCACAGAAAAACGCTTATTGGTCAAGCACTATCACTGGATGCTGGACTTACTCACTGCAATCGACGAGAGAGATTATAGTGCCATAGATGATCTGGTGCTTCAACAAAACGGCGAGGCCGACACATTATACAGCTACATTACCGAGCACCTGACTGATATCGAGCAAACTATCCAGGCCGAGGAGATCGAGCGAATTCGCTTTCGTATCGTTGCCAATACGGAGAACATCTTTTTTTATCTTCGGCGCGAGGCCTATTCGGAAGTACTATCACTGATTATCAATATCCTGGAAATCTATAAACTGACCCTGGTGCTGGACAATGTGATATCAAACATTATTGTTAAGAAAGCCGAAAGTGTGATTAACGAAAAGGTCAAGCTCTCCGAAACTGACCCGCTGACCAATATCATGAATCGGCGCAAGTTCGAGGAGTTGCTGGATAGCCTGTTGCTCCGTGCTCAACGTGCTGCTTTGCCTTTGACGATTATGATTCTGGATATCGATGACTTTAAACAAATCAATGATCAATTTGGTCATCAGTCAGGTGATCTTGTCCTGGTTGAAATGGCAGAACTACTCAGCAAGTCCATCAGGAAGGATGATCACCTGCTGCGCTATGGTGGCGAGGAGTTTGTGATCATCAGCGCGGATAGCGACCTGGATGGGGTCAGGCAGATGGCAGAGAAGATCCGAAAGGATGTCCAGCAACATAAGTTCAATGGGATTGGTGAAATTACAGTAAGTATCGGTTTGGCCGAACTTAACAAGTCGGATGACTCGACTTCGTTTTTTAGCCGCGCCGATCAGAAGCTTTACGAAGCCAAGGCCAGTGGCAAGAATTGCCTGGCTTACTAATGCTAACGTAAAGTCAAATTATCACCAGCGTTGATAAACACCTTTCGTATACATTTTCCATTCTGCATGACGTCGATTAGCCAGGCCCCGGTTATAACGACCCTGTGATTTATTCCAGGCCTTCCAGGCTTTTTCCAGGTTGGGGTAGCTGGTGTTGGCACCAGGATTGTTGATCAGTCGTCGTACTGAGGAATTACCAAACGCGGTTCTGCCGATATTAAAGGTTAAAATCACCAGTGCATCAAATTCCTGTTGCAGGATATTGGCGCTGATGCTGTCCTGGACCTTGGCAACAAACGGGGCGAGATCCGTGTTGAACAACGCCTCTGCTGCAGACCTGGTGATTCCGTGTTTGTACTGCTTCCATGCGCGTCTTGCAATCAGGTGACCATAGCCAATGGTGGCACCTTTGACCCAGCGGTGGATGGTCTTGCCGGTTTGATCATTATAGGGTTTGAGGCGCAGCCCTTCGATGGCTTTTAATAAATCCGTTGCCTTGCGGCTGAGTTTAAAATCAGACGCGGGTTTTGTCCCCGGGCGCTTTAACAGCTTGTTGATCGTGCGGCCGTCCGGATCAACCCGGCCATCCGGTCTGGCAAAGTGGAGGATCTTTTTCTGAAAGGTTTCAATTCGCTGAATCGTCCTGTCGCCGATCACTCCATCGATTTTGAGCGGGGTGGTGACACGCGGGATGGTATATTGATTGAGGAGGCCCTGGACCAGGCGGACATCGCGTTTGTAATTGACCCCATCGCGGCCGACGGATGCATTGATTGTTAGCATTTAGGTACTTCCTCCCTGAAATGATGATTTATTCTAATAAAAAGCCGGCCTGGGAATCCACCAGGCCGGCTGACAAGACGGTTACACGAAAAGTTTAGTAATGATGACGATAGCCTTTACCCTTGCGCTGGTATTTGGCTTTTTTAATCATATACTCATCGAATTTTTCACGTTGTTCCTTGTTAAGTACGGCACGTACTTCGATTTTATGCGCTGCCTTGATGCGCATTTTCTCACGCTTCAGCTCTAAGATGGCATCGATTTTCTTGTCGATATTCTTTTGCTTGGGCGCGTCCTTGCCAATCTCTTTGGCCAGTTCGACTTTGGCATCACGGATTTTATCTTTCAGGGCATATTTTTTCTTTTTGTACTCCGATCGCAGGCCATCGATCTTTTTGCGTTGTTCATCACTCAGACCTTCCATCCAGGGCTTGTGGTAATCACAGCCATGTTTACCACGGCCATGGTGATAGCCTTCACCATGATGGTGATCATCATCATGCATCCCGTGATGCATACCCCGATGATGCTCGTCTTCATCGGCGAGGCTGGGGGTAGCCAGGCTGAGACCGCCTGTCAGTAAAGACGTTGCGAGTAAAGTGGGTAATATATATTTCATAGGATGTTCCTCCGATCTTGCTTGGGAATAAGCAGTAATTAGAACTCAATTCATCCGGCTAGTTCCGCATGTATTTAGGGAAGCTCTGATTTAGCATGCTTCTGTCATTCCCGCGGAGGCGGGAATGACTTATTCAAAGTTTCCTTTAAAATTATGTTGCTTTACGTTTTTCCATCAGCGATTCTACAATATCCATCGGCAGTGGGAAGACAATGGTATTGGTTTTTTCCCCGGCGATTTCCGTCAGGGTCTGTAAGTAGCGTAACTGCAGGGCCTGGGGTTGTTCGGCCAGGGTCCTGGCTGCGGCCAGTAATTCCTGCGAGGCCTGGCGTTCACCTTCGGCGTGGATGATCTTGGCTCGCCGCACCCGTTCCGCCTCGGCCTGCTTGGCGATGGCACGCACCATGCTCTCATCCAGGTCTACGTGTTTGATTTCTACATTCGCAACCTTGATCCCCCAGGCATCGGTTTGTTGATCGAGAATGGTTTGCACATCGGCGTTCAGGCGCTCCCGCTCGGCCAGCATTTCATCCAGTTCATGTTGACCCAGTACCGAGCGTAGGGTGGTTTGCGCCAGCTGGCTGGTGGCATCATAAAAGTTTTCCACCTGGATGATCGCTTTATCGGGTTGGATCACCCGGAAGTAGACCACCGCGTTGACCTTGACCGAGACGTTATCGCGGGAGATGACATCCTGGCTGGGCACATCCATCACAATGGTGCGCAAATCAACCCGTACCATTTGCTGGATGATCGGGATGATGATAATGAAGCCGGGGCCTTTGACCTTCCAGAAGCGGCCCAGTAAAAACACCACGCCCCGTTCATATTCACGCAGGATCCGGATGGCGCTGGCCAAAAACAATACCACCAGCACGACCACGGTATAAATAGCATATGTTGTCATTGTACTTCCTCCTTCGATTCACCAGCAGGGCTAGCTACCGGCTCCACATGTAAGGTCAAACCATCCATGCCGGTGACTTTGACCTGTTGATCTTTTTTGAGTGGGGTGTCGGTGGTGGCAGTCCAGCTTTCGCTATGGATCATCACCGGACCTTTTTGTTTAAAGTCAGCCATCACCCGGCCGACACCGCCGACCATTTGTTCCAGGCCACTGACCACCGGTCGTCTTCTTGCTTTTAGGGCCATGCCGACTAAAAAGATAAACACGATGATACTGGTCAGGGTGAAGGTCACGATCACCGAGATATCGATACCAAACCCGGGCACATCGGTATCCATTAAAATAATCGAGCCGATCACAAACGAGATCACCCCACCGATCCCTAAGATCCCAAAGCTGGGTTCATAGGCCTCGGCGACCATTAATCCCACACCCAGGATCAACAGTCCCATACCGGCGTAATTGATCGGTAACAGTTGAAAAGCGTATAAGGCCAGTAATAAACAGATGGCGCCGACGGTACCGGGCACAATCGATCCGGGATTGGCAAACTCAAAGATCAAACCATAGATACCAATCAACATTAAAATATAAGCCACGTTGGGATCGGTAATGACACTCAACAAACGACTGCGCCAGTCCGGGTCGAGTTTTTCCACGGTTAACCCGGTGGTGGCAAGCTCGATGGTTTTACCGGCGACGTTAATCTTGCGACCATCCATTTGCTGGAGTAAGTCGGTGGTACTGGTGGCGACGATATCGATCACGTTTTTCTCCAGGGCGGCGCTGGCCTGCAGGCTAGCCGATTCTCTTACCGCTTTTTCCGCCCAGTCGGCATTGCGGCCATGCAGGTCGGCGAGGCCACGAATATAGGCCACTGCATCATTCACCACTTTATTGCGCATCGCATCTTGATTACCGGGGACCTTTGGCTGCGCCTTTTTCTCGTCCTGCGCTTGATCGTTAGCCTTGTCGTCCGTCTTTTCGGGTTTTTCCTTATCACCCTTCTTATCCTGATCCGGTTGTTTGCCGGGCTCCGGGGACCCGGGCATGCCCCCGATCGATACCGGTGTAGCGGCTCCCAGGTTAGTGCCGGGTGTCATCGCGGCAATATGACTGGCATAAAGGATATAGGTGCCGGCACTGGCGGCGCGCGCCCCGCTGGGGTAGACATAGGTCGCGACCGGCACCGACGAGGTGGTAATCGCCTTGATGATGTCGCGCATCGCCGAGTCCAGCCCACCTGGAGTATCCATCACGATCACGACTAATTGGGCATTGCGTTGCGCGGCCTTATCCAACGCACGGGTCAGGTAATCCGCGGTCGCCGGACCTATCGCACCATCGATGGACAACTGCAGGATCGGTCCCCTGGGGGTTGTTGGACTGGAGGACTTTGCGACATCGTCGGCCGCCTGGGCCACCAGCAATCCACCCGCCAGGATCAACCAGACTGCGATCAGGGTGCGGATAAAACGAAAGTAAGATTGGTAACCGGCCATGCCTTGTCCCTGTATTCGTTAAGTGAAGGAAGTTCACAATATAGTTAGAAGCATAGACGAAAGAAACGTTCCTCGAATTGAGGAACATCAATTAGCGTGGTGACCGCCTGACATAATTCATTATTAATAATATGGTATGTTGCTGGTTTTTAGCATCTGTGATTTAGATACGTTAGTATGTAAATAAAACAATAACATACATAAAATGTAAAGTGGGGGAGGACAGGCAGTGCCAGAGAATATTGATTATAAATTTCTCAGTGATCTCGAAGGTGGAAGTCAAACAAAAGGATATGTGCCCAATGCCGCAGGCAGTAGATGAAAACAATAATTCTTACAATATTGACTACGTTGTTATTGACTGCCTGTGAACGCGGGCCACAGGATGATGTATCCATCGTGATATTGAATAAGCAGCTTGCAAAGGCAATGCAGCAATATCAG
>JASFLV010000164.1:0-6720 GCA_050117915.1 Thioalkalispiraceae bacterium
CAGTGCCACTCCCTATGCGCGTCAACTGGCGGGTGCCCATGGTATCGATTTGAATGCGATTCAGGGAACAGGGGCTGGCGGCGCGATCGTTGCGGCGGATGTCCTGAATGCAGAGGTGCAGACACCGGCGCGCCGGGTCTTCCAGGTACCAGGACAGGGTCGGGCGATGACGGCGATGGAAAAAGCCGTGGCTCACAACATGGAGTTCTCGCTCTCCATGCCGTTATTCCGGGTGACGGTTAATGTAGACCCCAGTGTCCTTAAGACCACCTCAAAAGCCAAGGGCGTTTCCCTGACGGTTGCCCTGGCCAAGGCGGCGGGACTGGCGATCAAGGACTTTCCAATTATCAACGCGGTCTATCAACACGAAGATCGGATTGTTGAGCGGGAGCAGATCGATATCGGCCTGGCGGTGGAAACCGAAGGGATGGGCCTGGTGGTGCCCGTATTGCGTGATGTCGCTAACCGTGATGTCGTGGAGTTAGGCGCTAACTGGGTTGACCTGGTAGAGCGTGCCCGTAATCGCCGCTTAAAGCCCGATGAGTATTCCAACCCAACGTTCACGATTTCCAACATGGGGATGATGGGGGTTGCCCACTTCGATGCGATTCCATCCCCCGGTACGTCGGCGATCTTTGCCATTTCTACCGTGGGTCCTGAAGGGATGCCTGTCACGATTACCGCGGATCACCGGATTGTGAATGGTGCCGATGCGGCTAAATTTCTGAATGCCTTCAAAGAATATGTGCAAAATCCAACCTGGCTGGATAGTGCGGTCACCCCGGTAGAGGATAAGCCGGCAGCGTCTGGCTTTACCCTGGAGAAGGGCGAATATGATTATGACGTGGTTGTCATTGGCGGTGGACCAGGCGGTGAAGACGCGGCTCGTGACCTGGTTGAACATGGTTACAAGGTGGCGATGGTCAATGATGCCCCCTTCCCGGGTGGTGAATGTCTGTGGCGCGGCTGTATCCCCTCAAAGGCCTGGCGTGCTGCAGCGGATCGGATCCGTGATCGTGCCGAAGACGGCCATCTAGGTATTGAAGGGACCAAATCTGCCAAGCTCAACTGGAAGAAACTGGAAAAAACTCGCAAGAACGTGCTGGAAACACGCGGCGAAATGGCGCTAAAAACCGATAAAGGTGTGAAAATTGACGTCTTAAATGGATTTGGTCGGTTTGTGGATAAGCATACCATTGCGATTGATGATCTGGGTAAGCACAAGGACCCGCACAGTCGTTACAAATGGTCGGGTGAAACTAAAAATGCCAAAAAAGTCACCTTTGGCGCAGCCATCGTAGCGACTGGCGCCCCGCCTTTTGTTCCGCCGATTGAAGGGGCCCATGAGGGGCTGGAAACGGGGGGGGTACTGACTTCGGACACGGTATGGGGATTGACTGAAACTCCCAAGCGTATCGGTGTCATTGGCGGTGGGGCAATTGGTTGTGAAATGGCGCAAATCTTCCAGGATTTTGGCGCTAAAGTGATGCTTCTTGAAGGAAGAGAGCGGATCCTGGCTGAAGTGGAAAAAGAAGTGGCAAGCCAGCTGACTGCGGTACTGAATGACGACCCGCGCCTTTCGATTGAGACGTCAGTAAAAATAAAATCCATCAAAGGTGAGCCAGGTAATATGAAGCTCAGCTTTGAAGATGCCGAAGGCAAAAATCGCAACTTTAGTTGTGACTACGTGATTATGGCCACCGGAAAGCGCCCTGTACTCGATGGACTGGAACTCGATAAAGTGGGCGTCAAAGCGGAAAACGGTGTCATTGTAGCGGATAATCGTTGCCGCACTTCGGCCGCTAACATCTTTGCGGTGGGTGATGTCATTGGTGGGTTAATGCTTGCTCACACCGCAGGCCAGCAGGGACGCGTGGCGGCGATGAATATCGCCGGTGAGGAGGCTCAATATGATGAGGACAAGGACTGTGGCGTCATCTTTACTCGCCCTGAGGCCGGCTTTGTCGGGCTCTCCTCGGAACAGGCCAAGGCCAAGGGTATGGACCCGGTCGAGATCAAAGTACCCATGAGCATTGATGCTAAGGCCATGATTAATAACGAAACACATGGCCTGATTAAAATTGTTGCCGATAAGGCCAGCCACCGTGTCATCGGTGTCCACTTCCTGGCGGATCACACGGATACCCTGATCGGCGAAGCGGTGATGATGGTCTCCGGGAATATGACCCTGGAGCAGGTGGGGAACGCGATTCATCCCCATCCCACCCAAACAGAGCTGTTTGGTGACCTGGCACGTCGGCTGGCATCCCGTTTGCGTAGAAGCGAGCGCCGTAAGAAAAAATAAGCGGTATGCCCCCTTCGGGGGCTCGTCTCCCCACAAAAAGCCCAGTATTCATAGTTGGCACAGAATCTGCTTTTTACAGGGCATGATGAAACGTATTGTGCTGATGTCAATCCTGTTGGCTACCCCATTATTTATGGGGAGTCTGGCTTTTGCTGCGCCACCTCGATTTTCGACGTTTGGTCGTCCTTCCACGCCCGCGAGTGAGTCAGCAACACAGCAGGATACGGCTAGCCAGGATCAGTCGACCACGCCTCAACTGAATCAGGAGCAATCTGCTGCTGCCAACACCCATCAAACAGATGCTGGCAAAACTAAAGTCGAGTTTATCGATGGTAAGCTGGTTACCACGCCGGTTACAGCAGATCCTTCACCAATCACAGCATCACAGACGGAACCAGGCAATAACTCTGCAAGCCCTGAATCGGTGGCCATGACCAAGGAGCCCGCTGCTGAGGCCACTAAAAAACGCCAGCCGTTGATTCGTTTTGGCCGACGTAAACCCCTCATCCCCAAGGAGAAGACTCACAAACAAAACGAAGAGCTGGTGACCACCCAGGAATACCATGAATCAGAAGTTGAGATACTGGGAATGGCGGATACACATCGATACCTCTCCGGGTTCCAGGAATTCTGGAAGGTCAACACGAGTAAAGTGATGTGTAGCATGAAACAGGCGGTCCCGGGATATGGACACGTCGAATTTCGTCAGGGAGTGGGTCAGCCGCTTGAGTTTGCCCTTTACGTAACCTACCCACCTGCCGGGGTGGGGCATGCGCATATTCGCACTGAACCCCCTGAGTGGCGGCATTATGCTTCTGCCAAAGACCTGGGGATTATTCGCATTGAACCCGGTGATCTTGCCGTGAGTACACCACCAGACTGGGCAAACCGCCTGTTGCTGGAACTGCGTGAAGGCATGCAGCCTGTTTTGCGTTACTGGGATGCAGCCGATGGTAGCGATAGCATCGAAGTTTTTATCTCATCACTCAACTTTCAACAAAGCCTCGATTTATTTAATCGTTGTCTGGGTCAGATGCTGCGCTATGACTTTGACGCCGTGAAACGCACAATCGTGCACTTCCATGTGGACAGTTCCAAACTACGGCCCAAAGCCAGGCACCAGTTGGATGAAGTGCTGGAATTCCTTAAACAAGATGAAAAGATCAAGCATGTTGATCTGAAACTCTACACACATAAGCAGGGTCTGGTACGTTACAATTTCCGCCTCGCGACCCGCCGTGCCCGAGCCATCCGTGATTACTTTATGAAACGCGGTGTGGATGAAGAAATGATCACTATCAAGATATATACCCATAAAAAGGCGAAATTAGCAGATCTGGGATACAAGACGACCGACGTTCATATTATCTTGCGGCGCAATAAAGACAAATAGATTGCTCTTGTCTAACGTCCAGAAGATACAGGAGCAAAGCGGTATCAGGCAACATCCTGGTCGACCCGTACTTTCACCTTAAGACCCCTTTCGGGTGCGAGTAGCTATCTAAAACATTAATGTAATTGCTGCGTTCGTAAGCAGTAGGATCAATCGCATGTTGTCGGCTGACACTGCCTTTAAGTTGCTCAACCGATTCGTATTCATGTTCTTCCAGCCAGTGGTTAAGTTTTGTTAGGACATCAGCAATTTGTTGTGGACCCTTTTCTAGCAAGGCGCTACACATATGGGTAACATCGGCCCCTGCGAATAAGGCTTTTAATACATCTTCATAGGTATGTATCCCACCTGTGACTGCCAGTGAACAATTAAGTTGATCGAACAGGATTGCGGTCCAGCGAATGCGTAGTAGCGACTCCTGAGAAGATGATAACTCCAGCTTGGGTTCGATCTGCATGGTTTCAATATTGATATCGGGTTGATAAAAACGATTAAACAAGACAACACCCCTGGCACCGTCTCGTTCCAGAGCCTGAGTAAATGGAATCAGGGCACTGAAGTGAGGGGAGAGTTTCATGGTCACGGGGATTGTGACATGTTGGCATAAGCTTTTGAGGATTTCGATGTAGCGTGCTTCAACCTGTTGGCTACTTTCATGGGGATCGGCGGCAAGGTAATAAATATTCAATTCTAAAGCGTCAGCGCCAGCTTCCTGCAATGCCGTACCATATTCTATCCAGCCGCCGGGCGTGCTGCCATTCAAACTGGCAATCACCGGGATATCCAGCTGTGATTTAAGTTTGTTTAATTGCTCCAGGTGCTTCTCCTGATAACTTTGATGCACTTCGGGTACCGGGTGGAAACTTTCCGCTTCACCATGTCCTAGTGATTGTTGATGAAAGAAGCGTTCCAGATGTTCTTGTTCATAGGCAATCTTTTCCTCAAACAGGGAGTGCATAACCAGTGCTGAGGCACCGGCATCTTCTAATGCCAGAGCCGTGTTAACCTCCTGGCTCAATGGTGAAGCGGAGGGGACAATCGGGTTGTTGAGTTTTAGTCCCAGATACTCAGTGGTTAAATCGACCATAACTATGACTCCATCTCATGCTTGCCGGTCTGTTGTGTTGCCAGCTTGGCTTTGGTAGCAGCAACGCTGGCGCTGTCATCCCAGTCCAGCTCAGCAAGTTGTTTATAATAATGATAACGGTGATTAACTTCCTGTTGGGCCTGTTGCAAAAAACGTTCGGCATCATCAGGGTGAGTATGCCAAAGCATATTAAATCTGGTTTCTGTTTCAATGTAATCGCGATAGGGAATACTGGGTTCCGCCGAGTCCAGGTGCAGTGGATTTTTACCTTGTTTGATGCGGTTCGGATCAAAACGGAACAAGGGCCAGTGTCCACTTTTAACCGCCAGATCCTGCTGGCGGTGGTTATTCGAAAGATCAACACCATGTGCAATACAGGGAGAATAAGCAATAATAATCGATGGACCACGATGAGCTTCGGCTTCAAGGAATGTACGCAAAGTCTGTACGTCTTTTGCCCCATAGGCGACATTCGCAACGTAAACATTCTCATGGTCCATGGCCAGTAAGCCGAGGTCTTTTTTTGCAGTGGGTTTACCACCGGAAGAAAACTTGGCGACTGCACCACGGGGTGTTGCCTTCGAGGTTTGCCCGCCGGTATTAGAATAAACTTCAGTATCGAGTACCAGAATATTGACATCGCGTCCAGAGGCCAGGACATGATCTAAGCCACCATAACCGATATCGTAAGCCCAGCCATCGCCGCCGATGATCCAGACACTTTTACGTCCAAGGTTATCGGCAAGTTGTTCAAGTTGCCTGGCCTGTTTACTCTCGAGTTTGGCAAGTCGTTGTCGTAATTGCTCAATCCGTTCTCGTTGTGCATGTATGCCTGCTTCATCAGTTTCGTCGGCATTGAGGATGGCATCAACCAGTTCTATGCCAAGTTCTGGTTTCAGTGTCAATAACAATTCACCAGCCTGTTGTCGGTGCTGATCGATGGCAACACGCATTCCCAAACCGAACTCGGCATTATCTTCAAACAGGGAGTTATTCCAGGCCGGGCCACGTCCCTGTTTGTTCTTTGTCCAGGGTGTGGTTGGTAGATTACCGCCATAGATCGAAGAACAACCGGTGGCATTAGCCACCAGCATCCGGTCGCCAAATAATTGTGTCGCCAGCCGGATATAGGGTGTTTCACCACATCCGACACAGGCGCCGGAGAATTCGAACAGAGGTTCAAATACCATCGCACCTTTGATCGTCGCTGCTTTTAATGCACTGCGATCATATTCAGGGAGTTGTGTAAAGTATTGCCAGTTAATGCGTTCCTGTTCCCGCAAGGGGGGCTGGGGTGACATATTCAGGGCCTTGTGACTGACATTGCGTTTGTCTCGAATTGGACAGATATCTACACATAGACCGCAACCTGTGCAGTCTTCCGGTGCAACCTGATAAGTAATGTGCATGCCTTCCGGGAAATCCTTCCCCAGGATGGGCCGATGTTTAAAGCTATCAGGGGCAGCATTTAGTTCCGATTCAGGAACGATCTTGCTGCGGATTGCTGCATGGGGGCAGACTAATGGACACTTACCACACTGGGTACACAAATCTGCATCCCAGACCGGTATCTCCAGGGCCAGGTTGCGTTTCTCGTATGCCGCAGTACCAACAGGATAGCTGCCGTCACAGGGAAACAGACTCACAGGAATCTGGTCTCCACGTCCGGCGATAATCTCTGCGGTAACATTCTGCACAAAATCTGGGGCATCCTCCGGCACCGGTGGTCTCAGCTTGAGCAGACTATTAACCTGGGTTGGGATAGCCACTTGCTGCAGGCTTGCCAGCGTGTCATCAATGGCCTGGTAATTTAATTCAACAATGCGTTTACCTTTTTTACCATAGGTAGTTTTTACTGCATCCTTGATTGCCGCTATTGCTTCGTCACGCGGCAGGATCCCTGAAATAGCAAAGAAACAGGTTTGCATAACAGTA
>JASFLV010000165.1:0-6705 GCA_050117915.1 Thioalkalispiraceae bacterium
TTTACCAACTTGCTATTTTAACAACGTAGCCTATGCCGATGGGACTTTCGTATGCAGTGGTAGCCGTGAACTGTTGCGTTGTGAAAAAGGGATATGGCGCATTGAGGGTGGGTGCGATCCCGATAACCCCTGATAAGCTAACTTGTAAGAGCAGGTACTATAATTTACGTGCCATGATAATGGCATTCTGTCTGCCTCGTCGCATCGGGTAATAATTCTTTCGTATTGAGATGGTGCGATAACCGAGCTTGCGGTAAAGGATAATAGCGATCCGGTTGGTAGAGCGTACCTCTAGCCAGCTATCCCGGGCATGCATTTTTTTTGCGACAGATAACAGGTGTAACATAATACGCTTCCCCAGCCCTTGATGTTGATGCTCAGGTGCGACACATATGTTCATTATGTGAGCATGGCTTTTTTCCATACGTAAGATACCGAAGCCAATAATTTCACTATTTTTTTCCACAATCCAACAAGATGAAGAAGCCAGCGCCCTACGAAAGTACCAGTATGGCCAGGCTATCGGTTGGCATGCCTTTTCCAGTCGATAGACTGCCGGTAAATCACGATTGTGCATAGAACGGATATGAGTCGTTGCCATTGGCCTGCATTACTGCTGTATGTATCTTAATTGCGCTTTATACTAGTTAAAGGATAGTAGAAGTAACTGGAATCTACCTATGAGCCTACATAGCGCAGGCATATTATGTTATCGCTATCGCGACCAGAATTTACAGGTATTTCTTGTTCACCCTGGGGGACCGTTTTGGCAGAATCGCGATCTGGGGGCCTGGTCGATACCAAAGGGGATTATTGAGGAAGGCGAGTCGTCTCTGGAAGCCGCCAAGCGTGAGTTTCAGGAAGAAACGGGCATGGCGATCGAAGGGAAATTTGTAGAACTGGGTCAGAAACAGCAGCCAAGTAAGAAAATCGTACATGTATGGGCAATTGAGCATGACGTGGACGCCAGTCAAATCAAAAGCAACACTTTTACATTAGAATGGCCAAAAGGAGCTGGCATCATTAAGGAATATCCTGAGGTGGATAAAGGTGCGTGGTTTGATCTTGATAAAGCAAAAGAAAAAATCCACAAAGGTCAGCTGGTATTTCTTGCTCGGCTATTGAAACATCTGGATTAATTCGCAGCGGTAGCATACCAGGATTAGCTAATTATCAAATTCAATCACTGGTTCCAGGCTGGTTGTAGTGGTATCAAAGATATTCAGTGACTTTGGCATCAATACACGCGGGCAATAAAACTTTAACTCCTCATAGAGTTGTTGTGGATTGTCGCTGTAGCGGCGTGAAAAATGGAAGGGTACCAGACGTGCCACACCAGCCTGGTTGGCAATCTCCCCGCAGGCACGCGTGGTCAAGTGGCCATTGCGTATGGCATGATCGACATCCGCTTCAACAAATGCGGCTTCGCAAAAGAAAGTATGTGCATGCTGGGCCAGACTAATGAGTTGTTGTCGGTTTTGCCTGGTATCGGCAAGATCGGTCGCATAGGCTAGTTTTTTCCCAGGGGTGATGATCACCAGATCAATGGCTAATGCCCCAGCTGATTCCTGGTTGCCATCAGGTAGTTCTATAATGGATGTCTCATTGCCAGATAAGATCGCTTGTTTTAATTTATTTAACCAGGGACCTGGCTCCAAGCCACGTGCCAGTACGCGATCTTTGCGTACATTGATCTGTTTATCTGGCTGAAATGCATACGCGATAACCGGTGTGCCATGATGATCAAGGCGAATACCGTTTACACAAAAGCCTGGTTCCTTGAGAATCTGATCATTGACTACTTTAATTTCATCCAGCGATTGCTGTTCAGCATAGCCGGCCTGTAAGCGAAAACGTTTTAGTCGATCACCATGCAGTTCCAGGACTTCAAAGCTCGGGCCACAATCTGCAACCCGATCCCATAGAATGCCCTGTAGAAAGCCTGCAATATTTTGTGCCAGTCCAGGTGGCCCATAGAGTCGACATGGTGGATAATCTCCAATGCGTGAACGCAGCAACCACAAGAATCCACCGATGTGATCCAGATGGGCATGACTTATAAAGACATCAGTGACTTGATGGGCAATACGGGCAGGTAGACGACTCCCATCACCCAGGTCAAATAAGAGACTACGTCGCTGTTGCCGTACACGCAAATGTAACAATGGGTCGCCAAAGACACCGTTAATTAAGCCCACATCGACTGCACCCACCCGGCCTACAATGCGTGGTCCAGTACTATCCGCTATTGTCGGCACGACATCCGCCGGAGGGAGATATTCATATCGCTCAGCTGCATAGGCTGTAGCGGTTTCCAGTAATCCATCTGCGTTACGGTTTGCATCACGAATTAAGAGTGTATCCGCGCCTTTTATCCTGGCAGAGGAAATCATAGTTAATTTGTTATTAATAATATATTGGACCTCACCCATCGCCAGCGTGCGGTCCGCTTGCAAAACAGCGACCTGTCTGCCAATCCAGCCGTGAGGTTCTTCAAGCGGGGGTGGGGTGCCGATAAGGTTGATCCTGGCAAGGTCTAACTGTTGTTCTGTTGCATCAGCAAGGAACCCATCCCATTGTGCTGTTCGTTGTCTTGCCCGAACCCGTTTGCCGGGGCGGGCAGCATCGACCGCTGCATGAACCACATATACCTCAGCTGGTAAATGACATAACTCATCTTGTAAAGGTGGAGATTTATTCTTCGATGTCAGGGCAAGAATCACATCAGCCTCTGTTGCTTCCGTTAGCCCTAAGAGCAATTCTCTGCCAGCAACGCCACGCACCACACCCGGTGTATCAATCAATAGCATCTCGTCAGACATTGAAGAAACCAGGCTGCTAACTGCTGAGACCAGAGGTAAGCGGAAGCGTCCTGCGTCAAGTGTACATAAGGCAGTATAATCGTTGACCTGCCATTGATTCTGCTGCCACTGTGCAAGTGATATGGTACCTGGAGCTCCAAAGGCGGGTGAACCGGGATCTGCATTCAGACACCAGCAATGATGCTGGCTCGCCGTAAGTGCCTCTGCTAACAGGTTGGTCAAGGTAGACTTACCGATAGCCACTGGTCCAAACAATAATATCCGGCGTTGTGGTTTTTTAAGCGCAGCAATAATTTCTGCGGCATTCAGTGATAATGTCGGCAATTCGCGGGAGAAATTGTTAGTTGCCATGAATACTATAATGCGAGTTCAGTGCTGTTTTTGCAATGCATTAGCAATTATAAAGAGGTTTTATAAAAGTTGTCATCAGTTGCACAGAATGGCCTGAGAGAGGGTGATTAATATTTGGTCGCCATTATTTTATTGCTTCATGATTCAGATCAACAGCAACGCCTATGATTCTTCTAGAATTATAGAGATGAAAAACGACATTGTTAAAATCTACTAATAAAATGCATTTGTGTATCAGGTAATGATTTGCCGGAAATGGAGTGAGTATGAATGCTGGAGATCGATGGCAGGCCACCCAAACTGATAAACCAGCTTTGTGAAGAGCTATTTTGTCAACAGTATTGGTCACGAGGAAAATTGATTCAGGAAGTTGATATTCTGCTACTAAAGATAAATCAACGCTGGCACCAACTCTATTTCGATGCAGGTATTGTGTTTTGGCGACTTCAACGTGACACGCCTGTGCCGGTTGAACCACGGCCGGATGCTGCGTTTACATACCCGTTGATTAATCTCGGCATAAAGTATGGTCTCAGGGATAGTTTTATTCTTGATTGTTTAACTGAGCCGCTGGTTGACGGTGCGAGGGTCACAATGGTTTTTGAAGAGAAGGGCTCGCTATTGATTACGCACAGTGAAAATAAGACGCGATTACAGTTCAATAAGTTATGAAATACCTGTGCCATGAAGGGTTTAGATAAATGGAATAAGCAAAGATGAATCTGAGTAAAAAATTGCGTAGTCATGTTTTTCATCTGGCAAATGAAATAGGTGAGAGAAATGTCTATCGGCCTGAGGCATTACATGCGGCTGAAAACTATATACGCCAAAGCTGGCAGGCGATGGGTTATGAGGTACAGAGCCAGGAGTACGAGGCCGCCGGCGTGCGATCTGCTAATCTTGAAATTAATATCACTGGTTGTGAACAAGCAGATGAGATCCTGCTAGTTGGAGCACACTATGACTCAGTTATGCGTAGTCCGGGAGCAAATGATAACGGTAGCGGAGTTGCATGCATAATAGAGTTGGCTCGCCTGTTTATGGATTCCAGCCAGGCAAGAAGTCTGCGTTTCGTTGCTTTTGTCAATGAGGAGTCACCCTTTTTCTTTACCAAACAGCAGGGCAGTATGCGCTACGCAAAAGCTATGCGACAGCGTGGCGATAATATCCACTTGATGATTTCACTGGAAACAATTGGCTTTTATAGTGATGAGCCAGGTAGCCAGGCATACCCACCTTTGTTTCGTTACTTCTATCCAGACCGGGCTAATTTTGTCGCCTTTGTCTCGAATCTACGTTCTCGTCGAGCTTTGCGCAGATTAGTGGATATTTTTCGGAATGTGAGTGATTTTCCAGTAGAAAATGTGGCAACTTTTAGTTGGATTCCGGGGGTTGCCTGGAGTGATCATCTTTCATTCTGGCGACATGGCTTCCGCGCTGTGATGGTAACTGATACCGCCTTTTATCGTTATCCGTATTATCACAGTAATGAAGATACAGCGGACAAGCTTGATTATGAACGATTGGCCAAGCTGACGCATGGTTTACATGCTGCGCTATATCAATTAGCTGAACTCGGAGTATAAAATCGTGTCCTTTGATGAATAAAACGGATAGTGGGGAATCGATGACAATAGCCCACGTCGATATTGTAGGTCTACCGTATTTTCCGGGCATAGTGACCGGCAAACTGCATCGTGGCGTAGACGGCGACATAAGCGATTGTATATTACTGGTGACACATGCTGAAATCAAATTACTTGAGACACTGCCACGAGGATTAATCATTATCGAAGCTGCCCCTTTCTCGCACGCGATGATTACTGTATTAGGCCTGGGTATTCCTACCGTATTCATCAACACAAAACAGGCAAGCCGGCTTGAGGATATTTCAGCAGTATCGATCGATGGGTTCAATGGCTGGATATCAACTCAAATTAATGAGGAGCAGAGCGCTTCTATTTCTATATTTGAGCACAGCATTGAGCAGAGTGCCGGGCCGGCAATCTTGATGGCGGATGGTGAATCTGTTGACCTGTCTGCAAGTGTGCGGCAATTATCTGCAATACAACAGGCGGTTAAGCTGGGCGCCAGCGCTATCGGCCTGGTGCGTACAGAATTTTTAATCCCAGAAAATGAAGAGCCACCTGATACAGAATTTTACCAAGCTACATTTCGCGAGCTGTGTGAAGCGGCTTCACCGTTATCTGTGACGTTTCGCTTATTAGATGTGGCTGCTGATAAAATTCCTGCCTGGTTATCGCATTCTGATTTGCTGGTTCGGCCTGCTGGTTTACAAGGTGTCCGTTTATATAATCTCAAATCAGTAGCTAATGTGGTTGATGCACAAGTTAGCGTTCTGGCAACTTTAGCGAGTGATTTTAATCTCCGCATACTTATTCCGTATCTGGTCAGACTAGAAGAGTTTGAATATTGGCGGGATGTATTCCGAAAAAAAATACCCCCTAAGATACCGATCGGGGCAATGGCCGAAACCCCCGCAGCCGTACTGGATATCCGCGCTTTACTTTCCAGGGCAGACTTTGTGGCAATTGGCTGTAATGATTTGATGCAGAATATCTATGCAGCTGATCGTGATGAGGAGACGCTACGCGACTATCTAGATCCTTATGCGCCAGTATTATTTCGCCTGTTAAGGCATGCCGCAAAACAGGCGGGTGACCGTTTACAACATGTCCAGTTGTGTGGCGTCTTACCGCAGCTGCAGGGTGTCTTACCAATATTATTAGGATTGGGTTATCGTGCCTTTTCTATTGATGCACCATTCATCCCCTATCTTGCAAACGATATCATGGGGATTTCGCGGGATGCATGTGAAAGGCTGGCCGAACAAGTCTGCGCTGCTCAAACAACCATGGAAGTACTCGAGATCCTGCATTTATCAACAGCCAGACATGTCCCTTTTTTTACAGTAGAAAAATGAACACAAGTCTTTCCTTAATCGCAGCAGAAGCCCAGCGACTAGTCGGGCGGATGCATGAGTCGCAACGTCGGGGGCGGCAAAATGAATTAGCGAATCATTGCGAACAACATTGGCAATCTCTGCGTGGCCCAGAGCCATCACAAAAGGTCGCACGGACGCTGTGGGAAATTACTCCTGCGTTGGCGGATTTGTTCGTTGACCTCTATACAAAAAACGAGGCAGGTATCAACGCTGTGCTACCAGATATGAAGCTTTCAACAGGCCTGGCCTTGCTTACGTTGTTGGAGATAGAACGGGGTAATGAGACGGGTGTGCATGTCGCCCATGAACCGATGCTGGCATTTGAATCAGCAGCGCCACCCACCGCCTGGCTCGAGCGTATTGCTGCTTTATTGCGTGGTACACTGGAACCATTGCGCTATCACGACAAACATGGTGCACTCTGGCGATCGTTGGTCGAAATCGCAACGCATACATGTCGTATTGATTTGCCAGCGATTCTGGCTATTATTCGTTTACTCGCTGTTTCAACTGATGCAGCTAACAACCAGCAGGATGACTCAGTAGCAATACTATTGCACCAGGTGA
>JASFLV010000166.1:0-6666 GCA_050117915.1 Thioalkalispiraceae bacterium
GATTCTGACCCGTCTGCATGCGGGCGGTAAATTTTCCAACAAGAATTACCAGTTCTCCGGTGGTTTACACGGGGTAGGTGTCTCTGTGGTCAATGCCCTGTCCAAACACCTGGAAGTCTGGATCAAACGCGGCGGTAAAGAATACAACATGGCCTTTGCCAATGGTAAAAAGGCCTCCAAGCTAGAAGTGGTTGGCACGGTAGGCCAGCGTAATACCGGGACTACGATCCGTTTCTGGCCAGATAAAAAATATTTTGATTCAGTCAAGTTCTCGGTACCTCGCCTAAAACATATCTTGCGTGCCAAGGCGGTGTTATGCCCGGGGTTAACCGTAAGCTTTGAAGATGAAGCCAGTGGCGAAGCTGAAGAATGGTACTACGAAGACGGCCTCAAAGATTATTTAACCGATGCGCTTGTTGACTGCGAGTTGATTCCAGCCGAGGCTTTCGTTGGCGATATGCAGGGTAATGAGGAAACCGTGAGCTGGGCATTGGCCTGGGTTGCCGAGGGCGAGAATACGATCACCGAGAGTTATGTAAACCTGGTACCCACTATTCAGGGGGGCACGCATGTCAATGGTCTACGAACCGGGCTGACGGATGCGGTCAGGGAATTTTGTGAATTTCGTAATCTGATCCCACGGGGGGTAAAACTCTCGCCAGAAGACGTATGGGACAAGGTTAGCTATATCCTTTCCGTCAAGTTACTGGACCCCCAGTTTTCCGGTCAAACTAAGGAACGTTTAAGTTCACGTGAGTCTGCTACCTTTGTTTCCGGTGTGGTTAAAGATGCCTTTGGTTTATGGCTGAACCAGCATGTTGAAGCGGGTGAACGAATTGCGGAACTGGCGATTAGCAGTGCACAGAGTCGAATGCGTGCCGGTCGCAAGGTGGTACGCAAGAAAGTTACTCAGGGACCAGCCTTACCCGGCAAACTTGCAGACTGTTCTTCACAGGATATTGATCGAACCGAATTATTTTTAGTCGAGGGTGATTCTGCCGGTGGTTCGGCTAAGCAGGCGAGGGATCGTGAGTTTCAGGCCATCATGCCACTGCGTGGTAAAATCTTAAATACCTGGGAAGTGGATTCGGCGGAAGTGCTAGGTTCACAGGAAGTGCACGATATCTCAGTCGCTATTGGTGTTGATCCGGGTTCGAGTAATATCAAAAACCTGCGTTATAATAAAATCATTGTTCTGGCAGATGCTGACTCAGATGGAGCGCACATTGCAACACTATTGTCAGCACTGTTCTTACGTCATTATCAAACCCTGGTTGAGGAAGGCCATATCTATATTGCCATGCCACCCTTATTCCGCATTGATGTGGGCAAGGAAGTCTTTTATGCGCATGATGAAGCCGAGAAGCAGGGAATCACAGATCGCCTGGTAGCTGAGAAGAAAAAGGCCAAGATCCAGGTAACCCGCTTCAAAGGACTGGGTGAGATGAACCCACTGCAATTACGCGAAACCACGATGGACCCTAATACTCGCCGTCTGGCGCGTTTAACTACCCAGCCAGGTGATGGTGCTCAATCAATGATGGATATGTTACTGGCCAAGAAGCGCTCTGCAGATCGCAAGGCATGGTTAGAAGAACACGGTGATCTTGCCAATGTCCAGTAAGCCAAGAAAAAAAGCCGCAAAGAAGAAGGCTGCGAAAAAAAAGGCGGCGGTCAAAAAGAAAGCTGCAAAGAAAAAAGCAACCGGGGCCAAGGCCGACAAGCCAGCAGTGAAGAAATTAACAAGCAAAACATCGAACCAAGCTGCCCAGGAAGAGTTGTTTGATGACAACATTGAACGCCTGCCGATAAAAACATTTAGTGAGCGCGCCTATCTGGATTATTCCATGTATGTAATCCTGGATCGGGCACTACCCCATATAGGTGATGGCTTAAAACCTGTGCAGCGACGTATTGTCTATGCCATGTCAGAGCTGGGTTTGAAAGCCGGTTCCAAGTTCAAGAAGTCTGCGCGGACCGTTGGTGATGTGCTTGGTAAGTTTCACCCCCATGGGGATAGTGCCTGCTATGAAGCCATGGTGTTAATGGCGCAGCCATTCTCTTATCGCTACCCATTACTTGAAGGTCAGGGTAACTGGGGTTCACCTGACGATCCTAAGTCTTTCGCTGCGATGCGTTATACCGAATCACGTTTATCCGGCTTTGCAGAGTTGTTACTCAGTGAGCTGGGGCAGGGCACGGTGGACTGGATTCCCAACTTTGATGGTTCACTGAATGAACCGAAGTTACTGCCGGCGCGGGTACCCCATGTACTACTCAATGGGACGACCGGGATTGCGGTCGGTATGGCAACCGATATTCCGCCACATAACCTGCGAGAAGTTGGGAAGGCCTGTATACATTTACTCAAGAATCCCAAGGCAACCCTGTCGGAAATTACCAAGTATGTCAAAGGTCCAGATTATCCTACCGAAGCGGAGATTATCACCCCGGTCAAGGAAATACGGGCGATGTATAAAAAAGGTGGGGGTTCGATCCGAATGCGTGCCCGTTATGAAAAAGAAAGTGGCGATATCATCATTACAGCCTTACCGCATCAGACATCGCCAGCCAAAATACTGGAACAGATCGCGTCGCAGATGACCGCTAAAAAATTACCGATGGTGGTGGATCTGCGTGATGAATCGGATCACGAAAATCCAACACGCCTGGTGATTGTCCCTAAATCCAATCGTATCGATGTCGATGAGTTAATGGCACACCTGTTTGCGACGACCGATCTTGAGCGCACCTACCGGGTCAATATGAATGTGATCGGTATGAATGGAAGACCTGGGGTGCGTAACCTGCTGGACATGTTAAATGAGTGGATCGAGTTTCGGATCGAGACGGTAACGCGTCGCCTGGAACACCGTCTTGGTAAGGTAAAAGATCGTTTACACTTGCTGGATGGATTATTGATCGCCTTCCTGAACCTGGATGAAGTGATCAAGATTATCCGTAAGGAAGATGAACCCAAACCCGTTTTGATGAAACGCTTCAAGCTAACCGAGATCCAGGCAGACTATATTCTGGATACCCGTTTGCGCCAACTGGCGCGTCTTGAAGAAATGAAGATCAAGGAAGAACAAAAGGAACTTAAAAAGGAACGTAAGGAGATCGAGGCACTGTTGGGTTCCAAGGCTAAACTTAAGACCCTCGTGCGTAGCGAATTAGAGGAAGATATCGATAAATTTGGCGATGATCGTCGCTCACCGATTGTTTCCCGGGATGCAGCCCAGGCAATGGATGAGACGGCCCTGATCAGTTCGGATCCAGTAACCGTCATACTCTCTGAAAAGGGCTGGGTAAGAGCGGCGAAAGGCCACGAAGTGGATCCCATTGCCCTGGCATATAAATCAGGGGATCAATACCTGGATTCAGTGCAGACCAAGACCAATCAGCTTTCTATTTTTATCGACTCTACGGGGCGGACCTACGCATTGCAGACCCATACCTTGCCATCGGCACGTGGCATGGGCGAACCGCTTACGGGGCGTTTGAATCCACCGGACGGCGCCAGGTTTTGTGGCGTAGTCTCCGGGGATCCGGAACAGCATGTCCTGTTGGCAAATACGACGGGTTATGGATTTATCGCAAAGTTAGAAGATCTCATTACCCGTAACAAAAAAGGCAAGGTCACCATGAAAGTTCCGGCAGGGGCATCAGTGTTACCCCCCGTCCTGGTTGATGATCTTGAAAATAACTGGGTGGTTGCCGTCACCAGTGAAGGGCATATGTTGATTCATCATATCGATGAGATCCCGGTCATGCCAAAAGGGAAGGGTATCAAGATCATTAACATTCCTGCTGCAGCAAGAGGCCGAGGTGAAGTTGTTAGTGCAACAACAGTCGTGAATGATACGGATAGTATTAAAGTATTTTCCGGAAAACGTCACAAGGTCCTGACCCAGGATGAGATGGAAGCTTATGAAGGTGAACGTGCGCAACGCGGCCGCAAACTACCACAAGGCTTTAGGTCAGTTGAGCGGTTAGAGCCATTAACCGAAGAGACTGTCCAGGAAGAATAGGTTTGTTTAAGTTCTACTGAAACAACGATGTTGCTTTTTTCTATTTTATGTTTTCTGAAAAAAGTAGTTAATTAAACTCTTCCCCGATTCAGTACAACCCTGTGAGCATATCTTTTGTAATTACCCCTGAATAGAAAAACCTCCGTTATTCTTCAAATCAGGAAATATTATCTATAATTTTAGAATAAACGAAAAAAACGTATTGTATGGAATGGGTAGCTCAATTAAAAATATCTTTGTTTTTGGTGCAGATGAATTCAATCTCGCGCAAATGCGGGCATTAGATGTCGCTAGTGAGTATTGCTTTCATCCACTGTTTACACATGAGGAAGTGAAGGCGGGACCGCAATTCCCGGTGCAGCAGCTATACACGGGGGCTCTCGAGCAACTAGGGCAATTCTCTGGTCCCATCGATGCTATCGTGGGCTACTGGGACTTTCCGGTGAGTACCATGCTGCCGCTGTTACGCAAGCCCTATGACCTGCCATCCCCGAGTTTCGAGTCAGTCCTGAAATGTGAGCACAAGTACTGGAGCCGTGTCGAGCAAAAGCGGGTCATTCCACAATACATTCCTGATTTTTGCGCGGTGGATCCATTCGCCGCTGATTACCGACAACAGGTCACCGTGGACTATCCCTTCTGGATTAAGCCGGTTAAATCAGCTTCATCGCACCTGGGGTTCAAGATAAAGAATGATAAAGACCTGGATGAGGCGATCCAGAAGATACGCAAGAACATTTTTCGTTTCGCCGAACCATTTAATTATCTTCTCCAGTTTGCGGATCTACCAGCTGAAATCGCCACGATTGATGGGAACCATTGTATTGTTGAAGGGATTATCTCGCGAGGACAGCAATGTACTCTGGAAGGTTATGTTTATCAGGGCGAGCTCACTGTATATGGTGTGGTTGACTCGATTCGTGAAGGTAAACATCGTTCCAGTTTTGCGCGCTATCAATATCCATCAAGAATTCCACGGCGAATACAGCAGGAGATGATCAGAGTAACGCAACGCTTTCTCAAACAGATAGAATTTGATAACGGTCCCTTCAATATTGAATATTATTGGGAGAGTAGTAGTGACAATATCTGGTTACTGGAAATCAATACCCGCATCTCCAAGTCGCATTGCCCCCTGTTTCGTCATGTAGACGGGGCCTCTCACCAGAAAGTCATGCTGGAACTGGCATTAGGACAACGACCTGATTTTCCACATCGGCAGGGTAACTATAAACTGGCCGCCAAGTTTATGTGGCGTATTTTTGAAGATGCCAGGGTCAAACGGGTGCCAACGGAAGAAGAATTGCAGGCGCTTCAGAAGCGATTCCCAAGTGCAGAAATACAATTACATATTCATGATGGAATGCACTTGTCCGACCTTAAAGATCAGGATAGTTATAGTTATGAGATCGCAGTCATCTTTTTGGGTGGAGATAACCAAAAGCAATTGTTAAAAAAGTATCATGAGCTACAAAAAACGATGCAGATTGTGCTTGAGTCAGTCACTTAAATATTACAAATCTCATTTGAGTAGGGTATGCGTATGAAAATTGTCGAGGATTTTCCCAACAAGATTCGTCATATTGAACACACCTGGATAACGATGGCTGATGGCACACGTTTAGCAGCGCGTATCTGGATGCCGGAAAATGCTGAATCCCATCCGGTTCCGGCCATCCTTGAATATATTCCTTACCGTAAGCGTGATGGTGTGCGCTTGCGCGATGAGACCATGCACCCCTATTTTGCCGGGCATGGTTATGCCTGTGTACGAGTAGACATCCGCGGCAGTGGTGATTCAGAGGGTGTATTGACCGATGAATATCTGCCACAGGAATTAAATGATGGTGTTGCCATCATTGACTGGCTGGCACAACAACCCTGGTGTGATGGCAAAGTCGGGATGATCGGTATCTCCTGGGGCGGCTTTAATGGTCTGCAGATTGCTGCCTTACAACCAGCACCACTCAAGGCGGTCGTGAGTGTTTGTTCTACGGATGATCGTTATGCCGATGATGTGCATTACATGGGAGGGTGTCTCTTGGGAGATAACCTGTCCTGGGCCTCAACCATGTTTGCCTATAACTCGTTACCACCGGATCCTGAGCTGGTTGGCGACAAATGGCGTGACATGTGGTTTGAACGACTGCAGGGTAGTGGCCTGTGGCTGGATACCTGGTTGCAACACCAGCATAGAGATAGTTATTGGCAGCATGGTTCGATTTGTGAAGACTTCTCGATGGTAAAGACGCCGGTTATGGCTGTCAGTGGCTGGGCCGATGGTTATTCGAATGCCGTGTTTCGTTTGTTAGAGAATCTTCCTGGTCCACGTCTGGGATTGATCGGTCCCTGGAGTCATAAATATCCGCATCTTGGCGTACCCGGACCGGCGATTGGTTTCCTCCAGGAATGCCTGCGTTGGTGGGACAAATGGCTAAAGGATCAGGAAACCGGGATTATGCAAGAACCCATGTTACGAGCCTGGATGTTGGACAGCATGCCACCTTCTACGTTTTATCATCAGCGCTATGGTCGCTGGGTGAGTGAACAAAACTGGCCTTCATCATCGATCAAGACACATATCTATCATTTAGATGAATATCGTTTAGTGGATGAACAGCACAAGGAAGATCAT
>JASFLV010000167.1:0-6569 GCA_050117915.1 Thioalkalispiraceae bacterium
ATGAGTATAAACAGGACCACTGAAACCAGACTTGATCAAATACGGGATCCGTCCAGAGTGATCAATATGTGAATGACTCAAAATCACCGCATCAAGGGAGTCTGGTTCAAACGAGAAAGGCTCAGCGTTACGCGCTTCATCTCTCGGACTTCCCTGTATCAGCCCACATTCAAGCAGGATCCTGGACCCAGCCGCCTCCAGCAGATAACATGAACCCGTCACTTCACCTGCGGCTCCATAGAATGTCAAGTTCAACTCGAATCCTCCTTCGCTTTTAGCTAATTGATTGATGTTTTTTGCGAATGATTTAAATGCTAAAAACTACCTTAAGCCACTTGTATCGCATAGGCAAGTGATGCAGATCAGCATGTATAAAATTAAAGCGGAGGAATGAGATAGCCGGAATTACCAGCTGATATCACGCTAGCGATTCATTAGGACAATTATTCACTAGACAAGAGATTAATAATAGATCAAGAGATTAGATTTAGCCGGCCGATAGCCGGCTAATATAAACTAAGAAGATTCTTTATTTTGCTCCGCTTCTTCTTTCATGGCCTGCTTTCTTTCCTCGATACACTCTTCAAGGTATTCCTGAGGATAATTGGCAGTTTTCGATTCTGCTTCACATTCTGCCTTTATTTGCTCTTCAGTTTGGGTATCCGCGCTAACATGGCCCGCCAAACCCACTACAAATACAGCTAAAAATACTTTAACCAAATCAATTAGTTTCATGTTCTCTTAAACTCCATTGAGGAAAAATAATCATCAGTCAAATAAGTTGACCTTAAGACATATTTAGACTATCTATGCTTCTCTGTACAACGAATAAAACCGACCCTGACGATTATCAAAAACGATTGTGGAGCGACGTTATTGGACATAGATGCACTCAAGACCTTTCTCGAAGTCAACCAATGTAAACACTTTGGACAAGCAGCGAAAAACCTTTATTTAAGCCAGTCCACGGTCAGTGCCCGTATCAAGCTCATTGAAGACCGGGTTGGGCTGCCACTCTTTATCCGACAACGCAACAATCTTCAATTGACCCCGGCGGGAGAGAAACTGGTTAAGTACGCCAACAATATTGTCACGACCTGGAATCGCGCCCGCCAGGATATTGCAATCAACGACTCCCAGCAAATACCTTTCGTAGCCGGAGCCCAGCCCAGCCTCTGGGATTCAGTCCTGGTGGACTGGCTAAACTACCTTTATAAAATCAGACCGGATGTCGTTATCAATGCTGAAGTCCATGGCCCGGAAATCCTGGCGAGGCGTATCCAGGAGCAAACCATGGATATCGCCTTTGTCTTCGATAATCCACAGCTCCTCAATTTTGAGTGCAGGCAGTTATTCGATATTCCGCTGGTTATGGTGAGTAACAAAGCGTACGACGATCCACTAGAAGCCATTAATGATCACTATATATATGTTGACTGGGGCACGAGCTTTTCGATCAGCCATGCCCAGCACTTCCCTGAACTATCACCGCCGAAAATCAGGATCATGCTTGGCCGCATCGCCCTGGATTATCTACTCTGCAATGGTGGTACAACTTACCTCCCTGAGCCTATGCTGGAAACATACCTGAACGAACAGCGCCTGTTTATTGTAGGCAATGCCCCAGTCATTTATCGAAGTGTCTTTGCGATCTATGCGCATATCACGGAGCAACCCGAGCTGATAAAGCTTTCCTGTGAATTTTTAGAAAACAAACTGGCGACTCGATTAGCCAGCCCCGCTTTGCGCACTTCCCAGTAACTATAGATGGACAATAAAAAAAGGCCGCATAAGCGGCCTTTTTCGTAAAGGATCGATCGTCCTTTTTATTTCTTGCGCAGCTTCTTGATAAGATGAATCTGGGCAGCCGCTTCGGCCAGTTGCGCTAGTGCCTCGGCCTCTTCCATGTCGCCACTCTTGTCCTTTAAGGCCTGCTCGGCACGGCGTTGTGCCTCCATAGCAGCCGCCTCGTCCAGGTCGCGTGCACGCACGGCGGTGTCAGACAGAATCGTTACTACGTGCGGTTGAACTTCAAGAATACCACCACTCACGTAGATAGACTCTTCCTCACCACCTTGCTTGATAATCCGCACTTCACCAGGTTTCAGTGGAGTAATCATCTGGGTATGGCGTGGATAAATACCCACTTCGCCACGTACCGCAGGTGCGATGACTACTTCAGCCGTCCCCGAGAACAGTTCGTGTTCCGCGCTTACAATGTCAACATGCATGGTCATGGCCATAGTTGCTCTCTCTTAATAATAAATTAAAGGCCTGAATTTAGAGACTCTTGGCCTTTTCAACTGCCTCATCAATGGTACCGACCATGTAGAAGGCCTGTTCGGGCAGGTGGTCATATTCACCATCAACAATAGCCTTAAATGCTGCAATCGTATCTTTCAGTGACACATACTTACCCGGTGCACCGGTGAAGACTTCCGCAACCGAGAAGGGCTGAGACAGGAAGCGCTGAATCTTGCGCGCACGGGATACAACCAGCTTGTCTTCTTCCGACAATTCGTCCATACCCAGAATTGCGATGATATCTTTCAGTTCTTTATACTTCTGCAGGTTACCCTGTACCGCACGGGCCACGTTGTAGTGCTCTTCGCCAATCACGTGTGGGTCGAGCTGACGAGAAGTTGAATCCAGTGGATCCACCGCAGGATAAATACCCAGTTCCGCTACCTGGCGGGAAAGTACCAGGGTCGCGTCCAGGTGAGCAAAGGTCGTCGCGGGTGACGGGTCAGTCAGGTCATCCGCTGGTACATAGACGGCCTGGAACGAAGTAATCGAACCGGTCTTGGTTGAAGTAATCCGTTCCTGCAGCAGACCCATTTCCAGGGCCAGGGTAGGCTGGTAGCCCACCGCAGAAGGCATACGCCCTAACAGCGCAGATACCTCGGTACCGGCCAGGGTATAACGATAAATGTTGTCGATGAACATCAGGATGTCACGGCCTTCATCACGGAAGTATTCCGCCATAGTCAGACCTGACAGGGCAACCCGCAGGCGGTTACCGGGTGGCTCGTTCATCTGACCGTATACCATAGCAACCTTATCGAGTACGCCGGCTTCCTGCATTTCGTAGTAGAAGTCGTTACCCTCACGAGTACGTTCACCCACACCGGCGAATACCGACAGACCTTCCTGTTGTACCGCAATGTTATTGATCAGCTCCATCAAGGTGACCGTCTTACCCACACCGGCACCACCGAACAGACCAATCTTACCGCCCTTGGCGATCGGCATAATCAGGTCAACAACTTTAATCCCGGTTTCCAGGATCTCGACCGAAGCCGCCTGCTCTTCATAGGTTGGGGGCTTACGATGAATCGGCATAGTATCTTCAGCACCGATTGGCCCGGCATCATCCACTGGCTCTCCCAGTACATTCATAATACGCCCCAGGGTCTTGGCACCAACCGGGACCTGAATAGGTGCGCCCGTATTGGCGACAGCCATTTCACGCTTCAGACCGTCAGTTGAACCCATCGCAATGGTACGTACGACGCCATCACCCAGTTGTTGTTGCACTTCCAAAGTCAAATCAACATCATCGACCTTCAGTGCATCGTAAACCTTGGGCATTGCATCACGTGGGAATTCCACATCGATGACCGCGCCGATGATTTGTACGATTTTTCCAGCACTCATTTTGCCGTTCCTCTTAATCTAAATTTCAATTCTATCTGAACCACGGGGAGCACGGAGGACACAGGGAATTTAAAACCCAATGGACCTTTGTGTTAAATATCCTCGTCGTTTTAGTTAATCTCTATTCTCTAAACCAGGTACAACGAAAAACAAAACCCCGTGTTCCCCGTGTGTTCCGTGGTTTTAATCCTTATACAGCCGCGGCACCACCGACGATCTCAGAAATCTCCTGAGTAATCGCTGCCTGGCGAGCCTTGTTATAGGCCAGTTGTAATTCATCAATCAGGTTACCTGCATTATCAGATGCGGCCTTCATTGCAATCATGCGCGAAGCCATCTCACAGGCGATATTTTCCGTCACACCCTGGTAGACCAGTGACTCGATATAACGGACCATCAAACCATCCAGTACATCTTTGGCATCCGGTTCATAGATGTAATCCCAATGGTGCTTGAGTTCATCTTCTTCTTTGATAGAAGTCACCGGTAATAACTGGCTAACATTCGCGTCCTGAGTCATGGTATTCACAAACTCGTTATGTACCAGGTAGAGACGATCAATCTTACCTTCGTTATAAGCATCGAGCATCACTTTCACGGAACCAATCAGGTCCTGCACCGTTGGTGCATCACCCAGGTTGCTTAACTCCGAAACGACTTCACCTTTCATGCGTTTGAAAAAGCCCAGCGCCTTACTGCCAATTGTGCAGTAATCCACATCGATACCCTGATCGGTCCATTCTTTCATGCTGGTCAAAACAGCCTTGAACATATTGGTATTCAAACCACCACACAAACCGCGATCCGTAGAGATGATGATGTAGCCAACACGTTTTACTTCTTCGCGATCCAGCAAATAAGGATGCTTATATTCGGTATGCGCAAAAGCAAGGTGATGAATCACCTGGCGCATCTTTTCTGCATAGGGGCGCGATGCCTGCATGCGATCCTGGGCTTTACGCATTTTTGACGCCGCCACCATTTCCATGGCTTTGGTGATCTTCTGAGTATTCTGAATACTCTTGATCTTGGTGCGTATCTCTTTTCCGCTTGCCATAAATTTACCTAAATTTAATATTTAACCACGGGGGACACTGGGAATTAAAAAGTTCCTGGTAACCTGTATTTAGATCATCCCGTTAAATAATTATCCTATTTATTCAAATCCACCCACGAAAAACAATGTTTACCCTGTGTTCCCCGTGCGCCCCGTGGTACTTACTTTAATAAGTCCCGGTCTGCTTGAAGTTATCCAGGGCTGCCTTCATCTTGGCCTCAATCTCGTCATTGAAGTCACCTGATTCATTGATCAGGTCCAGCAGGTCCTGATTGTTAGACTTGAGGTGTGCCTGCATGGCATCTTCAAAGGCAACAACTTTGCTGACTTCAACATCGTCCAGGTAACCTTCGTTGGCTGCCAGCAATGAGAAGGCCTGCTCAGCCACAGTCATGGGCTTGTACTGTTGCTGCTTCATAAGCTCGGTTACACGCTGACCGCGGTCAATCTGCTTACGCGTCGCTTCATCAAGGTCCGAAGCAAACTGGGCGAAGGCCGCCAGTTCACGATACTGGGCCAGGGCCAGGCGAATGCCGCCGCCAAGCTTCTTAATAATTTTGGTTTGTGCTGAACCACCTACTCGAGACACCGACAGACCGGCGTTAATCGCAGGACGGATACCCGCATTAAACAGATCCGATTCCAGGAAGATCTGACCATCAGTAATCGAGATGACGTTGGTTGGTACGAATGCCGATACGTCACCTGCCTGCGTTTCGATGATGGGCAATGCGGTCAATGATCCGGTTTTACCTTTGACTTCACCGTTCGTCAGTTTTTCAACTTCATCAGCGTTAATCCGCGCCGCACGTTCTAAAAGACGCGAGTGCAAATAGAAGACGTCACCGGGATAGGCTTCACGACCAGGCGGGCGACGGAGTAACAAAGAAACCTGACGATAGGCCCAGGCCTGTTTGGTCAGGTCATCGTAAATAATCAACGCATCTTCACCACGGTCACGGAAGTACTCACCCATGGCACAACCGGCATAGGGTGCAATGTATTGCATCGCCGCCGAGTCAGCCGCGTTCGCCGCAACCACGATGGTGTGCTCCATGGCACCGTATTCTTCCAGCTTGCGTACTACACCGGCAACCGACGAGGCCTTCTGGCCAATTGCCACGTAGATACACTTAACGCCGGTACCAATCTGGTTGATGATGGCGTCGATCGCAACCGCTGTCTTTCCTGTCTGACGGTCACCAATAATTAATTCGCGCTGGCCACGACCGATGGGCACCATGGCGTCAATTGATTTCAAACCAATCTGAACAGGCTGATCAACGGATTTACGGGCAATAACACCCGGTGCAATCTTTTCGATGGGTGCAGTTTGTTTGGTTTCGATTGAGCCTTTACCGTCGATAGCTTGACCCAGCGAGTTAACCACGCGACCCAGCAACTCAGGACCGGTAGGTACTTCCAGAATTCGACCCGTACACTGAACCTTGTCGCCTTCAGTAATATGCTCATAATCACCCAGGACCACGGCACCTACTGAATCCTGCTCCAGGTTCAACGCCATACCAAAGGTGTTACCAGGGAATTCGATCATCTCACCGTACATAACATCAGCCAGTCCATGAATACGAACCACGCCGTCAGCGAGAGATACAACCGTTCCTTCATTACGAGCTTCACTGACAACTTCAAAGCCCTCGACGCGCTTTTTAATCAGATCGCTAATTTCAGATGGATTTAAGTTCATTGTTTAATCCTCAAATATATATTCTTCACTTAGTGCAGTAACATAGTTTCAAGTTTGCTTAACTGACCACTTGCCGAACCATCGATGACCAGGTCACCAGCACGTACAATGGCGCCACCCAACAGGTTCTCATCAACTTTTGAAACT
>JASFLV010000168.1:0-6548 GCA_050117915.1 Thioalkalispiraceae bacterium
TATGAGTGGGGGCAACGTATTTCAACCGGTGTCTTTTTCCAGGATTTAAGCCGGCCAACTTTATCGGAACAACTCGCCCGACGTCAGTCTGGTAACAAAAGTGTTGCACCAGCAATGCAGACGATTTGCAATGAACAAGGAGAATCGCTCGTGCGTTTGAACAATGTGTTCGACACCTTGAGTGTTTAATGCTATTTCTGAATTAGATGGGAATGCGTTGGTTAAATTTAGTGACGTTAAATCATCGAAGACTGGATGTATAGGAAGTTTGGAAAGAAACTGGATTCCCTTCTCGGCTTTGGCATCCTGCGTCGCTCTACCGCCTACTTCCCTGTAGGCGTCCGCGGGAATGACGTGCTCGGTACTTCTGTAGATAACAATTAAACGGGAGCAAACATGGCAAGCGAAGGATTTAAGGAAACTATGACATTTCGTGAATGCGTGGATCGCATGGTGGATCGCGCAATCATTGCTTCCGGTTTCGATCCTAATACCGCCAAGATTATCCAGGCCTGTAACGTGATCTCGCAGATCAAGTTTCCAGTGAAGATCCAGGGCAAGATTGAGATCTTTACCGGCTGGTGGGCACAACACAGTAGTCATCGCTTACCGGTCAAAGGCGGCTTACGTTTTGCGCCGATTGTGAACCAGGATGAAATCGAAGCGCTAGCCGCATTGATGAGTTACAAGTGTGCGCTGGCGGACATTCCGTTTGGTGGTGCCAAGGGTGGTTTGTGTATCAATCCGGCGAATTATAGCGAGAGTGAGTTGCGTGAGATTGCACATACCTTCGGTACCGAACTGGCGCGTAAAGAATACTTGAGCCCGGCCTTGAGTGTACCGGCCCCGGACATGGGGACGTCATCAAGAGAGATGGTCTGGATTGCCGATGCCTATAAAAATATGTTTCCGGAAAATCTCAATCAGAGTGCCTGCGTCACCGGCAAGCCACTTAACCGTGGTGGTATTCCCGGACGTACCGAGGCAACCGGTAAAGGTGTGCAGTTTGCCTTGCGTGAATTTTTTCATCACCCCGATGAAGTGGCAGCGGCAGGGATGAGCGATGGCCTGATAGACAAGCGGGTCATCATCCAGGGCCTGGGTAATGTCGGTTACCATACGGCGAAGTTCCTCTCGGAGGAAGAAGCGGCGAAGGTGATCGGGGTGATCGAACGCGATGGAGCGGTCGTCAATCCTGATGGGATCAATATTCATAACCTGCGTCAGCACCTGGCCAATAGTGGTGGGGTGAAGGGGTTTGACGGCGGTGACTATATTGAAAATGGTGCGGCGGTGCTTGAAATGGAATGTGACATCCTGATTCCCGCGGCACTGGAATCACAGATCCACGCCAACAATGCCATGGCCATCAATGCCCGGTTGATTGTAGAAGCCGCCAACGGTCCAGTTACCTATGAAGCCGATGAAATACTCCGGCATCGTGGTGTGACGATTCTGCCCGATCTGTATGTCAACGCCGGGGGCGTGACGGTTTCCTATTTTGAATGGACACGCAATATTTCCCACATGCGTTTTGGTCGCTTGCAACGTCGTTACGAAGAGTTACGCAGCCTCAGTTATTTGCATGCTCTGGAAGAATTAACCGGTAAAACTGCCTCAGATAAACTGCGTGATGATCTTGTGCGCGGGGCCAGTGAGCTGGACCTGGTGCGCTCCGGTCTGGACGACACCATGCGCATTGCGTTTCGTGATATGCGTGAAGTGATTAAGCGTAATCAAAAGATTAATGATTTTCGCACCGCGGCCTATACCATTGCAGTTGCAAAAATTGCCCAGTCCTATTATGACCTGGGGCTTGCGGAACCCACACCGGAAATATAAATAAGACAGGGAGGTAAGCTATCTTGACTGATCGGCGTCAGCTCGGTCTTGTATTAGGACCACTGGTATTCATCGTCATTCTACTTATACCGCCACCGGCGGAGTTGTCAGATACGGGCTGGCGGGTGGTCGCCGTGGCAGCGTTAATGGCAATCTGGTGGATTAGTGAAGCGATTCCTATTGCAGCAACCTCATTGTTACCGGTTGCGCTGTTTCCATTATTAAATGTGATGTCGACCAAGGCGACCACCAGCGCCTATGCCAATCATCTTGTATTTCTTTTCCTGGGTGGCTTCCTGATTGCCATGGCGATGCAAAAATGGAACCTGCACAAACGTATTGCATTACACACGATCCGTGCGGTTGGTGTCAGTCCGCCACGGATCATTCTCGGTTTTATGCTGGCCACGGCATTTTTATCCATGTGGATCAGTAACACCGCCACCGCGATGATGATGTTGCCGATAGCCCTGGCTGTAGTCGGCCAACTAACCAATGATGATTCATCCGATCTTGAGGCTTATTCACCAGCCTTTGGTGTGGCCCTGATGTTGGGGATCGCTTATTCGGCATCGATTGGTGGTGTTGCTACCTTGATAGGCACGCCACCCAATGCCATTCTGGCGGGGATTGTGGAACGTGTTTATGAGCAACGCATCAGTTTTGCCGCCTGGATGAGTTTTGGGCTGCCGTTATCGATCGTGATGCTGACGATTGCCTGGTTTTACCTGACACGCATTGCCTATCCGGTTAAACATCAAACTGTGCCTAATGTGACCCAGGTGATTCAACAACAGATCAATCAACTGGGTCCCATGACGCGACAGGAAGGGTTGGTTGCATTGATCTTTGCTTTGGTTGCGATCACCTGGATTACCCGCGGACTGATTGAGATAAAGCTGCTTGATGGGGTGAGTGATGCCACGATTGCCATCGTTGGCGCCCTGTTACTGTTTATCATTCCCTCAGATATTAAACAAAGAGAGTTTCTGCTCGACTGGTCATCGGCGGTAAAACTGCCCTGGGATATCCTGATCCTGTTTGGTGGTGGCTTTGCCCTGGCCCAGGGTTTTAGCGACAGTGGTCTGACCGAATGGATCGTATTGCAAATGTCGGTGTTGAAAGGGGCTTATCTGGTTGTGCTGATACTCGCGATCACCCTGGTGGTTATCTTTCTTACCGAAGTGACCTCTAATACGGCTACGGCGACGCTGATTCTACCGGTGTTAGGTGCACTGGCCACGGCGGTGGATGTGGAACCGATGACCTTGATGATCCCAGCGGCGATCGCCGCGTCGTATGCCTTTATGTTACCGGTGGCTACCCCACCCAATGCGATTGTATTTAGCAGTCGTTATATCACTATTCCGCAAATGGCGCGTGCCGGGTTTTATATGAACCTGGTAGCCAGCCTGGTGATAACCCTGTTTGTGCTATTTTTGCTGCCACATATTAATTATTATTAATTCATCGAGATTCTGGATTTAATCGTCAAGCAGTGTGGCTGAAGAGATTTTAAACAAAAAATCTGTTATCGGCAGTAATATGAAAATGCTACACTGATGGCCTATGCTACAGGTCATCACCTGAAGTGCAAAACTAATTCTAAACAGTTCTTTTACGCAATAATTATTTTCTGAGACGAGTGTATGCAGCCCATTGTTTCCATCGCAAATTTATCCAAGACCTATGCCGGCGGCTTCCAGGCGCTGAAGGATGTCAGCCTGGATATTCAGCCCGGTGAGATCCTGGCACTGCTAGGGCCCAACGGGGCGGGCAAGACTACCCTGATCTCGATCATCTGTGGCATTGTTAATGCCAGCAGTGGCTCAGTCACGGTCGATGGTTATGATAATGTCAAAGATTATCGTCTCACCCGTAGTCGTATCGGGTTAGTGCCACAGGAACTCACCCTCGGTGCCTTTGAGCAGCTGTGGAATACGTTGTGTTTTAGTCGCGGCCTGTTTGGTAAAAAACCCGATCCCGAGTATCTTGAAAAGTTACTCAAAGACCTGTCGTTGTGGAACAAGAAAGATGACATGCTGATGTCCCTGTCCGGTGGTATGAAACGGCGGGTGTTGATTGCCAAGGCCCTCGCGCATGAGCCGGTGGTGTTATTTCTCGATGAACCCACTGCGGGCGTCGATGTGGAACTACGCAAGGACATGTGGGCACTGGTGCGGCGCTTACGTGCCTCGGGGGTCACCATTATCCTAACCACCCACTATATCGAAGAGGCCGAGGCGATCGCAGATCGAGTTGGAGTGATTAACCACGGTGAATTACTGCTGGTAGATGACAAACAAGCGTTAATGCATAAGCTGGGTAAACGCCAACTGGTGATCGAACTGGAATCACCTTTATCGACTATCCCAACGCCGTTGAATCAGTTTGACCTGGAGTTAGCGGATGAAGACAGTCAATTGGTTTACACCTATGACCCGCATAAACCCCACACCGGTATCCACGAACTGCTTAACGCTATCGGTGAGGCCGGTTTGGTAATCAAGGATCTCAGTACCACCCAGACCTCGCTGGAAGAAATATTTGTGAACCTGGTTAAAGGGCAGGTTGGCGCATGAATATTTACGCGATTCGGGTTATATATAAGTATGAAATGCTGCGCGCCTTTCAAACCATTGCCCAGAGTTTCGCCTCACCGGTGCTAACCACGGTATTGTACTTCGTGGTGTTTGGGGCGGCGATCGGTACGCGGATCGAGACCATCGAGGGGGTTACCTATGGCTTGTTCATTGTGCCCGGTTTAATGATGCTGGCGATCCTCACCCAAAGCATCTCCAATGCCTCGTTTGGTATTTACCTGCCACGTTTTACCGGCACCATTTATGAAGTGCTGTCTGCGCCGGTATCGTTTGTCGAGATCCTGATTGGTTATGTGGGTGCGGCAGCCAGTAAGTCGTTTATTATTGGCCTGGTGATTCTGGCCACGGCCGGTTTTTTTGTCGAGCTACAGATTGCCCACCCGTTCTGGATGCTGGGCTTTTTGCTGCTGACCTGTATTTCCTTTAGCCTGTTTGGTTTTATTATTGGCTTGTGGGCAAGGGACTTTGAACGTTTGCAGATCGTGCCATTACTGATCATCACACCGTTGGTGTTTTTGGGCGGTACCTTTTATTCCATCGACATGCTGCCACCATTCTGGGAAAAAGTCAGCCTGTTTAATCCAGTGGTGTACCTGGTGAGTGGCTTCCGCTGGAGTTTCTTCGAAGTGGCCGATGTCAGTGTCGGTCTGAGTCTAAGCATGATCATGCTGTTTCTCGGTGTTTGCTTACTCATCGTCTGGTGGATGTTCAAGACCGGCTATCGGCTTAAACAGTAAGCATAGTTATAAAAAAAGGAATCCATTGCCAATGACTACATCTGAGCGTAACTTTCAAAACTGGAAGGTACCGTTTGCGCTATTGGGCCTGTATGTTGTGGTCTTTACTATTTGTGCGATTGAACCTTATGACCGTGCGGTGTGGTGGGCAGAGAATATACCGGTTATGATCGTGGTCGGGGCGTTAATCTATTTTGCTCGCCACTATCGGTTTTCCAATACCAGTTATATCCTGATGACGGTGTTCATCATCCTGCATACTATCGGTGGTCATTATACCTTTGAACGGGTGCCGTTTGATTTTGTTACCCAGACCTTTGGTTTTGAGCGCAATCATTATGATCGACTGGCGCATTTTTCCGTGGGTTTTTATGCCTATCCCATTGCCGAGGTATTAATGACCAAACGGCTAGTGCGCACTCGCTGGATTGTTTCCTTGTTTCCGATCTTTGCCATTGCCACCGTGGCTGGCGTTTACGAGATCTTTGAATGGCAGTATGCGCTATCGGCTGATGCGGAAGCCGGCATTGCGGTACTGGGTTCGCAGGGAGATATCTGGGATGCACAAAAGGACATTCTCGCCGATACCCTGGGGGCGATTTTGGTGATTAGCCTGTTCTTTTATCAACATCAAGCGGAACTGGCAGGATTAAAGCATTAAAAAGGAATAACAACTAAATAAACCGGGTCAGATACAGCCTTAGCGTTCTCAATAATGCTATTGGCAGCTGGTTTTTCAGGAATCTGTCGGACTATACTTGTAACTTCATTATCCAGGATAGGTGCGATGGCTCGTATTATTTACCGTTTTGGGGCTGCAGCCCTTGTTCTTCTGTTTGTGCTCAGTGCATCGCCACTGCTGCTGGCGAGTGGGGCGCAAGAGAAGGTGTTATTTCTAATCGAAGATGCAGACCACTTAGTCGCTTCCAACACGCTTTTCAGTCGTTTTGATCAGCTCAAGCTCAATGCTAAGGAACAAATCGTACGTCAGGAGGTGGCCGAGGCAGTGGCCGTGGTGGTGACGAATCAGCGCTTAGTCGCCTATGGCGCACATGCTCCAGGCTGGAAAGCGGAACGATTGAATCCCAATGAACAGGTCGAGAGTATCACGGCAGAAGACTCATCGGCTTTGGTTGTGACTTCCGACCGTCTACTCAACTTTTACGGTCGGCGTGGTAATTGGGCGATCACAAAACGCGCTATCGATTAACAAATTAAACGCGACGTAATCGATGTCAAACCATCATCAATTAACGTAGCTTGCGCACCTTAAACTTGCGCCCCTTGATTTTGCCTTCGGATAATAATTTCAGTGCCTGCTTGGCAATAGGCCGATCGACGGCAACGAAGGCCTGGTGATCAAAGA
>JASFLV010000169.1:0-6490 GCA_050117915.1 Thioalkalispiraceae bacterium
TCAATGAAATGGCCTTGATCACATTATCAAAGTTGAGCAGTGGTTCGCCCATCCCCATTAACACTATATTTGAAATCACCCGCTGCTCACGTGGCTGACAACCCATCGCCTGATTTGCGACCCATAGTTGCCCAATGATTTCTGCAACGCTCAAATTGCGATTGAATCCTTGCTGTGCTGTTGAACAAAAACGGCAATCGAGTGCACAACCGACCTGGGAAGAGATACACAACGTACCGCGATCTGCTTCCGGGATGAAAACTGTTTCAATACAGTTTTTTTCATCCAGACGCAGCACCCACTTGGTGGTTCCATCATGAGATCGATGTTCGCTAACCACTTCAGGCGGTCTGATTTCAGCAACTTCTGCCAGTTTTTCGCGCAGCGGTTTACTCAAATTGGACATTGCTGCAAAATCATTTACTCCGAACTGGTAAATCCACTTTAGTATTTGCGCAGCACGAAAGCGCTTCTCGCCAATTTCAGCGAAAAAATCGACCAACCCGGCTTTATCCAGATTCAGTAAATTGATTTTAGCGTTTGCTTCCAAGTCCTTACCCTTCGCAATTAACGTGTACGCGGACAAATCTCGTTATCTTTAAAGAAAAAGGCAATTTCTGCTGTCGCCGTCTCAGCCGCGTCTGAACCATGGACCGCATTTTCAGTAATATCGTTCGCAAAATCTGCCCGAATCGTACCTGGCGCTGCATCCTTGGGATTTGTTGCGCCCATCACTTCACGATTTTTGGCGATGGCATTTTCACCCTCAAGTACCTGAACCATAATAGGACCGGACGTCATGTACTCAATTAGCTCTCCATAAAATGGACGTTCTTTATGCACCGCATAAAACTCGCCGGCCTGCTCCTTGCTCAGGTGCATCATTTTGGCCGCGACGATCTTCAAACCCGCCTGCTCAAAGCGCGCGTAGATTTCACCGATTACATTTTTGGCGACCGCATCGGGTTTAATGATGGATATGGTACGTTCAACAGACATTGGGTACTCCCGAAAATTCCAGTATTTACAATAACATAAACCCGCACCTGAGCGCGGGCCACTTTCACAAAATCACGCAAAATTGGTCAGAAATTGTATCCGTTCAGAGGGGCTTTGGGAAACCCAAACTCGCTTAATTTGCGGGATCGGGCCGAATTTATCAGGGACTAGTCGTGTTCTTCGATCCAGGCCATCTGGATGGCTTCCAGGATCCGCTCTCCGGAGTGCTCCGGCTCGTCATCAAACTCGTCCAGTGCCAACACCCAGTTACGTAAGTCAACGAAATTGACGTATTTAGGGTCCACTGCCGGATGGGCCTCATCCAGCTGAATAGCGATTTCCAGACTGTCCGTCCACTTTAGACTCATTGTTTCTCCTGTTTCTCAAAACCTTAATGATTTTCAGATACCATATTGATGGTGTACTTAGGAATTTCAATAACCAGATCTTCATCGGCAACAATGGCCTGGCAGGATAACCTTGAATCAGGCTCGAGCCCCCAGGCCTTATCCAGGTAATCATCCTCTTCTTCTGTGGATTCTTCCAGGGAATCAAAGCCTTCACGTACATAAACATGACAGGTTGTACAGGCACAGGACTTCTCACAAGCGTGCTCAATCTCAATACCGTTCTGCAAGGCAGCGTCACAAATGCTGACTCCTGGTTCAACCTCAACCACCGCCCCTTCCGGGCAAATTTCCTCATGCGGTAAAAATATAATCTTTGTCATCGTCGTTCATATACCTTTCAATCAAACTCATCGACCTGGTGGCCAGCCAATGCCTGTTTAATACTCTTGTTCATCCTTCTCGCAGCAAATTCTGTTGTAGCTGTATTGAGCTTATCGATTGCATTTTTGATCAACCTGTGATCATCCCCTTCCCTGACCTTATGTAATTCAAGCAATGCACTTTCGATAGTCGTGACTTCATTTTCTTTCAGTAAATCACCGTCTTCCTGTAAGGCAACCTGTAGTGCATCCATGACTCGATCCGCTTCTACCTGCTGTTCTCTCAGGTTACGCATTTCTACATCGTCATTGGCATGTTCGATAGAGTCACGCAACATGGTCTCAATCTCGGTATCCGTCAGGCCATATGAGGGCTTGATCTGGATACTCGCTTCAATCTGACTGGTTTCTTCCTGAGCGGTCACTGACAGGAGTCCATCTGCATCTACCTGAAAGGTAACGCGAATCCGCGCCGCCCCTGCGACCATCGCGGGAATTCCATTTAAACTAAATTGTCCTAACGAACGACAGTCGGAGACCAATTCACGCTCGCCCTGAACAACATGAATGGTCATCCCGGTTTGTCCATCTTTAAACGTGGTAAAATCCTGAGCTCGCGCTACCGGAATAGTTGTATTACGTGGGATGATCTTCTCTACCAGGCCACCCATGGTTTCCAGGCCCAGGGACAATGGAATCACATCTAACAGCAACAACTCATCATCAGGTTTGTTGCCAGCGAGCACATCCGCCTGGATGGCCGCACCAATCGCAACAACCTTATCCGGGTCGATATCTGCCATGGGTTGCTGCCCAAAAAACTCGCCAACCTTTTCACGAACGCGTAAAGTTCGGGTTGAACCACCAACCATGACCACAGCCTGTATATCATCCACTGTAATTCCAGCATCACGGATAGCTCGTTTACAGGTGATCAGGGTTTTCTGAATGAGAGGATCAATCAACTGGGCAAGCTGCTGCCTGTCCAGCTTACCTTGCCAGTATTCGCCATCATCCAGTTGAACCTTGAGCTCAACCTGTTCACTTATCGCTAGTTTTTCCTTGGCCTCTCTGGCATCACGCAATAAACGACGTAACTGGTGATGGCTGGTATCATCATTGATCCCGGCTTGTTGCATAATCCAGTTTGCAATTGCGTGATCGAAATCATCACCACCCAGGGCTGTATCTCCCGCAGTGGAAAGAACTTCAAAAACACCCTTGTTGAGTCGTAATATAGAAATATCAAACGTTCCACCGCCCAGGTCATACACCGCGGTAACGCCTTCTGCACTTTTATCAAGACCATAGGCCACTGCCGCTGCAGTCGGTTCGTTAAGTAAGCGCATGACATTCAAACCGGCCAGTTTGCCTGCATCCTTGGTTGCCTGGCGTTGGGCATCATCAAAATAAGCGGGTACCGTAATCACCACACCGGCGAGTTCATCGCCAAGGCTTTTTTCTGCACGATTTTTTAATACTCGCAAGATATCGGCAGAGACTTCTATGGGACTTTTCTCTCCTGCAACTGTTTTAATTCTGGGTACGGCTGTATCAGCCTGAACAAAATCGTAGGGTAAGCGTTTAGCAAACTGTTTAATATCATTGATACCTCGCCCCATAAAACGCTTCACTGAAGAAATAGTGTTCATGGGGTCGTCCGCAGCAGACTGCCTTGCGCTCTCTCCAATAATCGGCATTTCGCCTTTAGTCAGATAACGTACCACGGATGGTAAAAGGTGTTCACCGTTCTCATCGGCAAGCGTATCTGCCTGACCACTACGAACCGTTGCAACCAAAGAATTTGTTGTACCCAGATCGATACCTGCAGCCAATCGTCGCTCATGCGGTTTGGTAGATTGACCAGGTTCGCTGATTTGTAGCAGTGCCATGATATCTCTTAATTTAAGCCTAAGTTACTTTAAAGGGCGTCAGCCAGGTCCTGTTCGAGACCTTCGCATTCGTGCATCAGTTTTTCGAGGAATTGAAGTTTTTGCACCTGCATTTTAGCAGCTTCGAGCTCATCTTTGCTGATTAAATCCTGTAAATCTCTGATCATCTTATCCATGTTGTTTTTAATCGATTCCATGATCTGGTTCAGACTTGAGAATGGATCATCCTGTGCCTTTACATCTGCCACAGCTTCACGTAATTCCATTTGTTCCATCAGGAACTCAGGGTCCATAGTTGTCTCATTCTCATCATCGAAGGTCACACCTTTTAGCTGCAAGATATAACGTGCACGCTTAAGTGGTGATTTGAGTGTACTCAGAGCTTCGTTGATAAGAGCGGCTTGCTGGACAGCAAGGCGGCGATCCCGATCACTACTATTAGCAAAACGGTCCGGGTGAACCGTCTTTTGCAATTCCCGATAACGCTCAGTCAGTATTGAAATATCTATTTGAAAGGCGACAGGCAGGCCAAATATCTCAAAATAATTTTGCGTTAATTCCACGGCCATGAATGCTTCACCTGCTAAACTGTGAAGCTCTCACCACAACCGCAAGTATCTTTCTCGTTTGGATTATTAAACTTAAAACCCTCGTTAAGACCTTCTTTGGTAAAATCCAGTTCTGTCCCATCAAGATAAATCAGACTTTTAGCATCAACAAAAACTTTCACGCCCTGCGTTTCAAAGACTGCATCACCTTCTTCGGAACCATCGGCAAACTCAAGGACATAGGCCATGCCGGAGCATCCAGTTGTCTTTACGCCTAAACGTAAACCTTCTCCTTTGCCACGGTTAGCCAGAAAATCTTTAACGCGATGTGCTGCTGTTTCTGTAAGAGTAATCGCCATTAATGAACAACCTCTTAGGCGCTTTTCTTTTCTTCTTCGCTGTTTTTACCCTTGTAGTCTGAAATCGCGGCTTTAATCGCATCTTCAGCCAGGACCGAACAGTGAATTTTTACTGGTGGTAATTCCAGTTCCTCAGCAATTTGAGTGTTCTTGATTTGAGCGGCTTCATCCAGAGTTTTACCTTTCACCCACTCAGTTAAGAGTGAACTCGAGGCAATTGCTGAACCACAACCATAAGTCTTGAACTTGGCATCTTCAATCACACCGTTATCGCTAACCTTAATTTGCAGGCGCATAACGTCGCCGCACGCAGGTGCACCAACCATACCGGTGCCGACGTCCTGTGCATCTTTATCCATATTACCTACGTTACGAGGGTTTTCGTAATGATCGATAACTTTATCACTGTATGCCATGACTTACCTCTTTAATAAAATGCTTTAATTATAATAATAAAATTTTGTCAGGCGGGTCGTGTTAGTGCGCCGCCCATTCAATACTATTCAGATCAATACCATCTTTGTACATTTCCCAAAGCGGTGATAGCTCTCTTAACTTATCAATATTCTTGCGAATCGCCTGGATAGCAAAATCAACTTCTTCTTCTGTTGAATAGCGACCCAGGCTGAAGCGAATTGAACTATGCGCCAGTTCGTCAGAGCGGCCCAGAGCCCGCAGTACATAAGAAGGTTCCAGTGATGCAGAAGTACAGGCTGAGCCAGAAGATACAGCCAGGTCTTTCAGAGCCATGATCAACGACTCACCTTCTACAAAATTAAAACTGATATTCAGATTGTGCGGAATGCGCTGCTCCATGTCTCCGTTGATATAGACCTCTTCAATATCTTCCAGTCCTTTCAGTAAACGATCGCGTAACATGCGAATTCGTTCATTGTCAGCGGCCATTTCTTCTTTGGCTAACCGAAAAGCTTCACCCATCCCCACGATCTGGTGGGTTGCCAGGGTACCGGAACGCAAACCACGTTCATGGCCACCACCGTGCATTTGCGCTTCCAGTCTGGCACGTGGTTTACGACGCACATACAAAGCACCAATTCCCTTAGGGCCGTAAATCTTGTGGGCTGAAAAAGACATCAGATCAACATTCAGATCTTTGACGTCGATCGGGACCTTGCCTGCACTTTGTGCAGCGTCGACATGGAACATAATCTTCCGCTCACGAGTAATATCACCAATTGCCTTGATATCCTGAATCACGCCAATTTCGTTATTGACGTGCATGATACTGACAAGCACGGTATCGTCGCGTAGGGCAGCCTTGAGTTTTTCCAGATCAATCAGGCCGTTATTTTCTGGGTCAAGATAGGTCACTTCATAGCCTTCTCTTTCCAGTTGTCGACATGAATCGAGTACGGCTTTGTGCTCTGTCTTGCAGGTCACAATGTGCTTACCCTTTTTACTGTAAAAATGGGCAGCACCCTTGATAGCCAGATTGTCAGACTCTGTCGCCCCCGAGGTAAAAATGATTTCCTTGGGGTCAGCATTGATCAGGGCAGCCACATTGCTGCGTGCCTCATCAATCAGTTTTTCGGCATTCCAACCATATGCATGTGAACGGGAGGCCGGGTTACCAAAATTACCTTCCAGCGTGAGACATTGACACATCTTTTCGGCGACACGCTCATCCACGGGCGTGGTCGCCGAATAGTCAAAGTATACGGGCGTCTTCATTTATAAATTTCTCTCTTACCAGCTTTTAAGAAACAGCCGCTGATTCACGTTCTACACGGTCAATATTAACCTTTTGTCCACCATCCTGTCTTGCCGCGACCTCTTGAATAGTCTGACGACTGACCAGGTTGCCCAAGCTGATTCCGCTCAGGAACTGATAGATTTGGTCACTGAGCTCTGTCCACAGATCATGGGTCAGGCAACGCTCGTCATCCTGGCAATTACCCAGACCACCACACCGGGTCGTTTCTAACTTCTCATCAACCGCGA
>JASFLV010000170.1:0-6486 GCA_050117915.1 Thioalkalispiraceae bacterium
CGGGGAAGTAACACATCAATTTAAATCAAGAAACTATCCATTAGGTGTGTCTGAACAAGTTTCTTTCTCCACCACTGTCGAGAATTATTTTACCAGTTCCAGTGAAAGATTGGTCATGTTTACCGATGGGATTATTGAGGCCCGCAACCAGCAAGGCAATATTTATGGTATTGAGCGAGTTATAGAGGGAATAATAAACACTGACAAGAAATGGGTGCTTGATAAAATAATCGAAAACCTGACTCGATATACACAAGGTAAGAGACAATCGGATGATACCACAGTGCTTGAGATTTGTTTCGATGGCCTGTCAGGCCAGCCTGAAGAAACCAATAAACATAAAATATGTACACCGATTTATGATTCCTGCTGGCAACTTGATTACACGTTTGAATCAAATATTCTCAAGGTCTATGATCCGGTTCCTAATATCATTCAGATGATAATGGAAATTCAAAAACTGCACTGTAACAAACAAGACATATTTATCGTTATTAAGGAATTGTTTGTCAATGCCTTCGATCATGGCTTATTACAACTCAACTCTGATATAAAAAATGGCCAGGATGGTTTTTCTAAATATGTAGTGGAAAGACAGAAAAGAATGGCAGAATTAACCACGGGGAAAATATCCGTTATTATCGAGCACACTGGCGAGAATGATGGTGGGGTACTGGATGTCACCATCACAGATACGGGGAAGGGGTTTGATACATGTTTAATTCGAGACTTGCTAACGAATAACAGTCAGTATCACAGTCGTGGCATCTACATGGTCAACTCTATTTGCGAAACGCTTAAATATAACGAGCAGGGTAATCAGGTTTACGCCAGGTATCGCTGGCAAACTACAGACGCACAATAAATCAACGAATCACCCGTTTTCTTGAGGCGGGGGATTAACCTTACAGCTGTCCAAATTACCCCTAACATATTGTAATATAATAGAAAAATAGAACTGGTATTCACGCCTGCGTTTTACTAAAATAAATAACTAACCAGTCAGTTATTTATTGTTATGACAACATCTAAGACTCACCACTGCTGTAAATGGCGGCGCCGTAAAGAGGCCAGACCTGCTGAAATCATTGATGCAGCCCTAGATCTATTTGTTGCTAATGGGTTTAATGCAACCAAACTTGATGAAGTTGCACGCCAGGCCGGTGTCTCAAAAGGCACCGTTTATTTATATTTCAACAGTAAAGAAGATTTATTCAGGGCAGCCGTCAAGCAGATCATTATTCCAGAGGTTGAAAAAGCAGAGCATCGCGCTGAGGGTTTTATTGGTTCACAACGGGAACTGCTCGAGGTGCTGCTGTTTAACTGGTGGGAAGTTGTTGGCAAGACTCGTCTTGCGGGTATCCCAAAATTAATGGTTTCTGAGGCGGGCAATTTTCCAGAATTGGCCAAATTTTATCTGGAAAATGTTGTCTCACGAGCAAGAAACTTATTGAGGCGTGGTATTGAGAAAGGGATCGAGACCGGGGAATTTAAGTCATCCGATCCTGTTGTTACCACTCGTTTATTGATGGCGCCACTGGTTTTTGCGGCAATCTGGGATAACTCGCTTGCTGTTTATGATAGTGAAGATTACAGCAGGGATGAATATGTGAAACAGCATATTAAAACCATTTTTGATGGAATTAGTAACGAACAATGAGCAACTACAGAATAAAAATAAAATTCCTGATCGGCGCAATAATTCTTATTGGTTTTCCGTGCTCGATTGCTGCATCTGAAGCAAAGCCAAAAACACTACACAAAGTCATTCATCAGGTGTTGACTAATTATCCGTCAATCAAGATTGCGCGACTTGAAATACAACGTGCACGTCAGGAATTTGCAAAAATCGAAAGTCAATTAGGCTGGGTCGTAAGCACTCAGACAGGTGTATCACGCGATGTGGGGATATTCAATATTCCAAGTGAGCGCTTTGATGCTTCGGCGAGTATAGGGCGTACGCAGCAATCAGGTAATAGGCTGGAGATTTCTGGACAATACAGTTATGAAGATAGCGAAACAGTGGCCATTCCATCACTTACTAACCCCTCAGAAAGAACAACGCTAGATCTGAATTACCGTATCCCATTTGGAAAAGGTGAAGATAATCCTGAATTTTCAGAGGGGCTAGTTGCAGCCGAAGCAGGTTTAGAGGCGACTCAGGCAGCCAGGATTAAAGAAATAGATTCACTCGTTCAACAGACATTACAGCTCTACTATGATGCAGCAAATACCTATATGCGTATCCGTGATGCAAATAAAGCAATTGAGCGGTCAGAACGTTTATTGGCTTTTGTCAAAAAAAATAAAAGACTAGGCCTCGCAGAGAGAAAAGATTTACTTAATGTCGAGGCATTACTTAGTGCCAAGATTGCTGATCGAGACAATTTGCTGATTATCTGGAGTCGGCAGCGCTCTGAACTAAATCGTTTAACAGGCGCGGAGTCTGCTACAGACTTTATCCCTGAAATTGCAATTGATAGTGATTTGCCTGATTCAAACATATTGTTACAGCGTGTGTATGCAAGTAGTCCTGATATTATTTTGCAGAAGGCGCAACTCAAATCTGCTGAATCGAGAATCGGGTTGGCAGCGAATGAACAAAAAGACAGATTAGACGTTGTTTTATCAGTTGGGACAAGAAATACATCTGGAGATACGGCAACTGGGAGTGTTGACGATACTGAATGGGCGGGTGGTGCGAGGTTAGAATATCAATTTTCTGCTGATCAACGTGGCTTTGATGCAGAACTTTATCAGTCAATGTTGGAGAAACAAACCATTGAGACAGAACTAGAAAAGATAAAAGCAGACCTGAATTACAATGTGATCGGTATCCTCGAACAGATTGAACGTAATGGTGTTTCTGCAAAAAGCTCAAAACAACGATTGTTAATCGAGAAAGAAAAGGTTGAGGAAGCTATCGAACGTTATAAACTGGGTCGGGCAGATACAAGTGAGCTTATCGACAATGAGAACACTTACTTTACCAGTAGCTTATTGTATGAAACCAGAAAAATCGAGCTAGCCAGGAAACATGCTGAACTCGATCTACTGTTAGGAATATTATGGGATCGCCAGACACTGTTGAGTGGATATTCGTCAGACTAATTGGTACTTGTCGGCTAAATAAGTAGGAAGAGAAGAATGACATCTATTATACGATTCATGGTTGAGCGCGGTCTGGTGGTTTGGCTCATATCCATATTTCTCATCGCACTTGGTATTTTTGCAGCGCTGAAAATAAACCGCGAAGCCTTTCCTAATGTCAATCTCGATATCGTACAAATTAGCGTCGTTCAACCAGGTGCTTCGCCTCAGGAAATTGAAAGACTGATCGTGATCCCGATTGAACAGGAACTCAAGATTTTAACTGGTATCGACAAAATGACGTCAGTCGCTTTCCCGGGATCTGCGAGAATTACCCTGGAGCTGGATCCGGATGCCAGTAATCGCGACCAAATTACCAATGAAGTCCAACTTGCCATTGATCGAGCACGACTACCAATAGATCTTCCAGAAGATCCCTATGTACTTGAAATAGATGCTCGTGTATTTCCTGTTATCCAGTTAGCAATATCGGCACCGAGAGATGAAGTCGCTATGAAGCAACTGAGCAGTAAAATCGAAGACGATTTGCTGCGGATTAATGGTGTGGGCCGTGTCCAGATACAGGGAGACCGCAAAGAAGAAATTCGAGTCGTAGTGAATCCGGAAAAACTACGTGAATATCGGATCACAGTCGGTGAACTAGCCGAAGTGATTGATCGATGGAATATCAATGCCTCAGGGGGAGCAATCGATACCAGTGAAGGCCAGAAGACGGTACGTGTGGTAGGTGAATATCAAGATGTCAGTGATGTTGAAAATCTGGTATTACGTGCAAACGAATTCGGCCAGGGATTACTGCTGAAAGATGTTGCTGATGTGTCTAGTTCTTTAGAGAAGGCGCAGACATATCAGGATGTAAGTGGTGAACCAGCCTTACACATTGTCATAATGAAACAGGAAGATGCGGATATCATTGATACTGTAGCAGAAATCAAGAGTTATTTAGGTGCGTTGCCTGAAAAGTACGGTCAGGATATCGAGGTTGATTCATTTAATGACTTCTCCAAACTGGCTAAACTGCGACTTGGCGTGCTGACCAATAATGGTATGGTTGGTGCCTTCCTGGTATTACTCATGCTCGTCATATTTTTGCGCCCCTCGGTTGCTGTCTCGACTACGTTGGGTCTTCCGATTGTATTTTTGAGCGGCCTGTTTGTCCTCTATCTTGGTGGTGTCACCCTGAACATGATTTCCATGATGGCTTTTATCATGGTGTTGGGGATGCTGGTCGATGATGCGATTATTCTGGGTGAAAATATTGCTTATCATATGGAACAGGGAATGCCGCCTGCTGAATCTGCAGTGGTCGGTGCCAAAGAGTTGATAGGTCCAGTGACAACCACAATCTTAACAACAGTTGTAGCATTCCTGCCGCTGATGTTTATTTCCGGTTTAATTGGAAAATTCATCATTGCTATCCCGATTGTGGTGATATTATTACTTGTTTTTTCCTGGTTAGAATCATTCCTGATTCTGCCTAATCATGTCTTCCATTTAACCGATGCAAGCAAGCCAGCAAAAGAGCGTCGCTGGTTAACATGGCTTGAAGAAAAATATGCCAAGTTTCTTAAATTCACTCTGGACTGGCACTGGTTTATGGTTATTTTATCAGTTGCCATACTAGGGGGTTCCATTTTTTTGGCAAAAAAAGAAATGCGCTTTCAATTATTCCCACCAGTCGGCATTGAACAATACATAGTACGCGTTAGTGCCGAGCCGGGAACCAGCCTGGAGGCAATGCGTGAAAAGCTCATTATTGTGGATAAAACAATCCGTGAACAACTCAACGAACAGTATGTTGAAGCAACCTTGATTACTACAGGGCAAACTGCCAAAGACTCTGGCGATCCGCTTGTCCAGAAGGGTAGTCGCTTCGGGCAGATTCGTGTGATTTATACACCTGCAGTAACCCGACCCGAACATGATGCACTTAAAGATATGTTTCGAATCAAACCAGTCCTGACAGAAACGTACAAAGATCTGGAGTTTGCCTTTGAGGAGATACAGCCAGGACCACCGACAGGTCGTGCACTACAAGTGGAAATTATTGGAGAGAACTATGAACAAAGCGAGGTAGTGGCAGAACAGCTTATGCAATACCTGCAGTCAATTGAAGGGATTACAACACTTGAAAGCGATATGCTACCTGGCGATCCTGAAATACGCATCAAGTTCGATCGTGCGATCGCGGCCTATGCGGGTATTGATCTGGCAACTGCGGTTACTCATATCCGCGCAGCAGTAGATGGCTTGAGAGTTTCTACCACGCGCTGGGGCTCTGATGAAGTCGACGTTACTATTCGCTTCCCTGAAACCTCTTACGAACAACAAATCCGTCAATTAGAATTGTTACAGGTCCCTAATTCACGTGGCGGCATGGTTACCATCAACAGGATCGCTGAATTTTATCAACACGAAGGCTTTACAAATATCCGACATAAAGATAACCAGCGTGTAATCAATGTTATGGCCAATATTGATACGAGCATTATTACCAGTAATGAATTAAATGCCAAAGTTGCTGAAGATGAGTCACAATGGTTAACCGATGCACAAAAAGGAACAGTGATTATCAACTATGGTGGGGAAAATGAGAAAAATGTTGAATCGCTTGTTGATCTAGCGATAGCCTTTGTATTTGCTCTGATTGCTGTATTTTTTATTCTTGCTATCCAGTTTAACAGTTTGGGTTATCCGCTTGCTGTTATGCTTGCCATTCCTTTTGGTGCGATTGGAGTGATTCTCAGTTTTTATTTGCATGACTTGTTCTGGAAGCCTTTGCCGTTATCGTTTATGTCATCGTTAGGTATGGTGGCGTTGACTGGCGTTGTGGTCAACAGTTCACTGGTCTTGCTGGTTTTTATCCAAAGGTACATAAATGATGGTATGGATAAGCGGGAGGCGATCATCAGGGCCTGTCGACGTCGTCTACGCGCAGTTTTATTGACTGCAATAACAACCATCGTTGGTCTGTTGCCGACAGCATATGGCTGGGGTGGCCTGGATCATTTTGTTTCGTCTATGGCGCTGGCCTTATCCTGGGGGCTGATATTTGCTACATTGATTACGCTGGTAATGCTTCCTGCCTTATTTATGGCAGGTAGTGATATTTTTAGTCTGTTCTTCCGACTCTTTCATAAGCGTACAGCCAAGAAGGATCTAGTCGATCAGGAGACATAGAAAAATTCCATCTGAGTTCCTGCCAGTTCCAGTACATCATGCGATTTTAATGGCCGCTCTTCATCGGATAACATCTCGCCATTGACGCTCGGGGTATCATTGGAACGGCGTAATTTCGTGCTCTTGATGGGTGACAGTGTATAGCCATTTGCAGTTCTTGCGATCATTGCCATTTTGATTCCATTGAAGCCCAGC
>JASFLV010000171.1:0-6443 GCA_050117915.1 Thioalkalispiraceae bacterium
GGTGGTTTTAACCCGTTTTCAGCAACGTCGCCGCCTGGCCAAGGACGTAAGGGACAAGATTATGTCCTATTTCCCAAAGCGGGTTTATCGAACCGCAATCCGTGAAGCGGTTGCCCTGGCGGAAAGTCCGGGCTTTGGTCAAACAATATTTGAATATCAGGCCAGCAGTAACGGTGCAAAAGACTACCAGGAACTTGCGAAAGATATTTTAAAAGGCAAGGCAATGCATTGAACAGGTGGAATATGAGAAAAGATAAGAAACAGCTTAAACAGATCCTGGAAATACCAAGCTCTACAGTGATAAAGAGAAAATCGAATTTTCGTAATTTTGAATTTCTTACAGAGGTACTGGCCTGTATTGCCTGGACGACCAAGGCTTAGTTGAAGGAAAAAAAGAATGCCTAAACGATCTGAAAGTAAACTCGGTTTTGATCCGCTTTCCTGGATGGATGAGGATAGTGGCGAACAACAAGAAAGCAATAAGACCGCAACAGAAAAGCAAAGCGGGAAGGAGAAAACCATGGCACGAAGTTCAGCAGCAAAAAAGGGGAGTGCCAAGAGCGTAACGAATGACCATCCGCTCGGCTTGAATGTACCGGCACTCGAAAAAAGTTTTAACCTGTTGGCGCCGCAGGCGGACCAACTGGTAGCGAGATTTTATGAAGAATTATTCAAGCGGCACCCCGACGTTAAGCCGCTATTCAAAAACACCACGCCAGACAAACAGCAAAAGAAACTGCTTGCCGCTCTAAAGCTGGTGGTGGAGAACCTGAATAATGTGGATGTATTAGCCAAGACGCTTACCGCACTTGGTGAACGCCACGAACATTATGGTGCAATCGAAGCGCATTATGCTGCTGTAGCGACCACCTTAATGGATGTTATGAAAGAGATGGCTGGGCGGGCCTGGACAAAAGAAGTCCAGGAGGCCTGGAGCCATGCTTTAGGAACAATTGCAGAGGTTATGTTAAACGCATACGGAAAATCGGAGGGTAATACCATGGCAGCAAGTTTGGAAGATGTATCAGGAATGACAGAGGCGGAGAGTGCTGAGTTGACACGTATGCGTTCAGCTGTCGATGGCGCAATGACCGCGATCATGATGATTGATCGAGACTTTAATATTACATACGCAAACAAATCGACCATCGATATGTTGACCAGGCACCAGGATACACTGCGGAGTGTTTTTCCCGGATTTAATGTGGATAACCTGATTGGTTCCTGCATCGATACCTTTCATCGCAATCCTTCTCACCAAAGACAACTGTTGAGCAACCCGGCAAACCTGCCATATTCGACAGATATCGAAGTCGGGCCTCTGAATTTCCGTTTGAATGTGACGGCGATGATTGACGATGATGGTAACTATATCGGCAATACCCTCGAATGGGCGGATATCACTGAAGCCAAGCAAAAGGAGTCTGAAGTCGTTCGCCTGCAGGGTACAGTCGATGGGGCGATGACTGCGATCATGATGATCGACCGTGACCTCAATGTGACTTATGCAAATGAAGCAACATTGAAGATTCTGCGTGGCAACGCCGATGCCCTACGTTCACTTTTCCCGGGCTTTGATCCTGAAAAACTGATTGGTTCCTGTATCGATATGTTCCATAAGAATCCTTCACATCAGCGCCAGTTATTAAGTAATCCGGCCAATCTGCCTTATTCAACAGATATTCATGTTGGACCGTTGACTTTTCGAATCAATGTGACTGCGATCATGGATGCACAGGGAGAATATGTGGGTAATGCCCTGGAGTGGTCAGATGTGACAGAAGAACGCAGAAAAGAAAAAGAAGTTGCCCGCCTGATGTCGGCAGTAGATGGTGCTGAAGCCAACTTAATGCTCTGTGATGAAGACCTGAATATTACCTATGCGAATCCTGCAGTGGTTAGTATGCTGGCCAATCGTCAGACAGAGCTACGCAAGATCTGGCCAAGTCTTGATGTAAATAACCTGATTGGTACCTGTATTGATGGTTTCCATAAAAACCCGGCTCACCAGCGTGCCTTGCTAGCAGACAAGTCTCGCCTGCCGGCGACCGCCGAAATCAAAGTGGGTGATCTCGAATTCCGAGTCAACGCAACAATGATTACCGGACCGAATGGCGAATACATGGGTAACATGGTGCAGTGGGGTGATATCACTGAGCAGAAAGATGCCGAGCGTCAAATCGAAAATCTGATCGATGCAGCAACCATGGGTGAATTGAATACACGGATCAACGCAGATGAGTATGAGGGCTTCATGAAGAACCTGGGTACAGGCATCAATAATCTAATGAATGCTGTCGTTGCTCCTATCCAGGAGAGCAAGCGAGTCATGGTATCGCTATCTGAAGGTGATCTGACCCAGAAAATGGATGGTGAATTCCATGGTGAATTCGCAGAACTGCGTGACGCAGTGAATGAGAGTATCAAGAACCTGTTTAACATGGTTAATGACATTCGTGATGCATCCGGTAGTATTTCTTCGGCTGCCAGTGAAATATCCCAGGGCAATACAGATTTAAGTCAACGTACTGAGGAACAGGCCTCGTCGCTGGAAGAAACTGCCTCGAGCATGGAAGAAATGACCAGCACCGTGAAGCAAAATGCTGATAATGCCCGTCAGGCTAACCAGCTGGCATCGGCTGCACGGGAGCAGGCAGAAAAAGGTGGTGAAGTTGTTTCCAACGCAGTCACCGCGATGGGAGAAATCAACGCAAGTAGTAAGAAGATATCAGACATTATCAGTGTGATTGATGAAATCGCCTTCCAGACTAATCTGTTGGCACTCAACGCTGCGGTTGAAGCGGCCCGCGCTGGAGAACAGGGACGCGGCTTTGCGGTTGTGGCCGGCGAAGTACGTAACCTCGCGCAGCGCAGTGCCGGTGCAGCAAAAGAGATCAAGTCTTTGATCAACGATAGCGTTGAGAAAGTGGATGAAGGCTCCAAGCTGGTGGATGAATCCGGTGAGACATTGTCTGAAATTGTCAATGCGGTGAAGAAGGTTAGCGATATTATTGCCGAGATTGCCGCAGCCGGGCAGGAACAGTCTTCCGGTATTGAACAGGTTAATAAAGCTGTAATGCAAATGGATGAAATGACCCAGCAGAATGCGGCGCTGGTTGAAGAAGCTGCATCGGCCAGTGAGTCTATGGAAGAACAGGCCAAGGGCATGATGCGCCTGATGGAGTTCTTCAACCTCGGTGATGCTGGCCAGGTGAAGCAGGAGCCGGTCTCACCAAGTCGTAATTTGGGTCATAGCTCAGTAAAACCAGCGGCACAACGTACTCGCCCAGCGGCACCCAAGCAACAGGCCACGGATGCAGATGATAGTGAGTGGGATGAATTCTAGGGAAAGAACAGACTATGGCCTCGGTGTATGAACGTGAATTTGTCTTCACGCACAAGGATTTTGAGTATATACGCGACTTGATTGGAACACGCACAGGGATTGTGCTATCTGATCACAAGGTCGATATGGTCTATGGACGTCTTGCCCGACGCTTACGTCAACTGAATATCCCTTCTTTCCAGGAATATCTTACTGTCCTTGAAGACAAGCAAAACAGTGAAGAGTTAATCGAGTTTACTAATGCGCTAACCACAAACTTGACTTCATTTTTTCGCGAACCCCATCACTTTGATTTTCTGAAACAAAAAGGTATCCCTGAACTACTAAGGCGCCGTCCTGACAAGAAGTTACGAATCTGGTCAGCAGGCTGTTCAACCGGGGAAGAGCCTTACTCCATTGCGATCACCATGCATGAGGCAATCCCGAATATCAAAGCCTACGATGTCAGGATCCTTGCCACTGATCTGGATTCGAATGTAGTCAATTCAGGTAAACAGGGAGTTTATAAACAGGAACGTGTTAATGGTATTGATAAGCATCGTCTGAATAAGTGGTTTTGTAAAGGACGTAATGGACAATCAGAGATGGTCAAAGTTGCCCAGAACCTGCAGGACCTGATTACATTCAAACAACTTAATCTATTACACGAATGGCCAATGAAGGGGCCGTTTGACATTATCTTCTGCCGTAATGTGGTGATCTATTTCAATAAAGATACACAACGCGATCTATTCAGCCGGTATGCGGATTATCTGGCCGATGATGGCTATCTGATTGTCGGCCATTCAGAATCACTGCACAAAGTGACCGATCAGTTCAAGCTGCTTGGTAAAACCATTTATTGCAAAAATCGATAATATGGCCAGCCTGATACAACAAAATGGATTGCCCCGACCGCCTAGAGCTTTGCGTGGCTTTTCCGAGATCAATCGCTACTGGGATCGGCAACGCGAGATTTACGCCGCCAAGATCTTGCCCGGTGAGTATTATGTGACAACTAACCAGGAGTTAATTGTCACGGTGCTGGGGTCCTGCGTCTCCGCCTGCATTCGTGATCCGGGGATGGCCATCGGCGGAATGAATCACTTTATGTTACCGATCAGTGGCGATGTATCCCGAACCGCTTTGACTTCAGAGGCAACACGTTACGGTAACTTTGCCATGGAAAAGCTGATTAACGATATCCTGAAAAACGGCGGACGCCGTGAGGCCCTGGAGATCAAACTGTTTGGTGGGGGTAAAGTTATTGCCCATATGCATCAGGCCGACGTCGGTAACCGAAATATCAACTTTGCCAGAGAGTATGTGCAAGTGGAGGGCTTTAAGGTTGCCGCCGAAGACCTGGGTGATATCTACCCACGCAAAGTTGTGTATGATCCTATTACTGGCAAGGTCCAGGTCAAGAAGCTGCGCAAGCTGCACAATGAAACCATTGCTCAGCGTGAGAAAGGTTACCTCGAAGCGATCGAGGAAAAACCAGCAGCGGGTGATATTGAATTATTTGACTAGACGATAGATTCACGATGAAAAAAATAAAAGTCCTGGTGATTGATGATTCTGCCTTGATTCGTCAGGTACTAACCGAATTATTGAATAGTGATCCAGAGATCGAAGTCGTCGGTACCGCACAGGATCCTATTATAGCTCGAGACAAGATCAAGCAGCTGAATCCGGATGTGCTCACTCTCGATGTTGAAATGCCAAAGATGGATGGCATTACCTTTTTACGTAACCTGATGCGCTTACGCCCGATGCCAGTGGTGATGGTTTCCACCCTCACGCAACAGGGTGCCGATGTGACTTTCGAGGCACTCGAACTCGGCGCAATAGATTTTGTCACCAAGCCCAGCCTGGATATAAAAGAGCAACTGCAAGGTTACGTGGAAGAGATTACCGAGAAGGTCAGGATTGCCTCCCGGGCCAAGGTCACTGCGATTACGGATCGGGCGCGAAATAAGGACAAGGACGTCAAACGCACTGCCGATGTGGTACTGGAGAAGCGTGCTGCGCCGGCCGCAACGAAACTGAAGACCACGGAAAAGATTATCGCTATCGGTGCCTCGACAGGAGGCACCGAGGCAATCCGGGAAGTACTTGAGTATATGCCAGCCGATGCGCCAAGCATCGTGATTACCCAGCATATTCCGCCCAAATTCAGTACTTCGTTCGCCCAGCGGATGGATTCCATTAGTGCCATGACTGTCTATGAAGCCGAGGATGGACAGCAGATCGTCCCTGGTCATGTTTACATTGCCCCAGGGGATCGCCACCTGTTAGTCGAGCGCAGCGGCGCGCGGTATTACTGTCGATTAAATGACGGTCCGGCGGTAAGCCGTCATAAGCCCAGCGTTGATGTGCTGTTACGTTCTGTGGCCCAGTGTGTTGGCCCTAATGCAATTGGGGTTATGTTGACGGGGATGGGGGATGATGGCGCCCGTGGGATGCTGGAGATGAAGGAGGCCGGTGCGGCCACGCTTGCCCAGGATGAGGCCACCAGCGTGGTCTGGGGGATGCCCGGGGAGGCAGTTAAATGCGGGGCCGTGGATACCCAGCTACCCCTTTCAAGCATCGCGGGTAAATTAATCAGCCTGGTGCGTAGCTAGAGTGGCTAGTGGGCTCGAAATTTGCATAATCCCTGTCAGGTTGCCGTTTTATACAGGATTATGACCAATAAGGCCAAAACATACACATCCATTGAGAAGAGTGAAATGGATAGGTTGCTGGAGCAGCATGCTGAACTGGTGCATCGCATCGCCTACCATTTATCAGCCCGGTTGCCCGCCACTGTACTCGTTGATGATCTGATCCAGGCGGGTCTGATCGGCCTGATGGATGCCGCATCCCATTATGACCCCAGCCAGGGTGCAGCGTTTGAGACTTATGCCTCGATTCGGATTCGTGGTTCAATGTTGGACGAATTACGCCGTAATGACTGGGCTCCCAAGTCGGTGCACCGCAAGTCCCGCGATATGCTGGCTGCCGTCAATAAGATCGAAGCCAGAACCGGGCGGGATGCCAGGCCAAAAGAGATCGCCAGAACAATGGGGATCAGCATCGATGAGTATCACCAGCTGGTGTTGGAGACCAATACCTGTCG
>JASFLV010000172.1:0-6439 GCA_050117915.1 Thioalkalispiraceae bacterium
ACCTGAAATCGAAATGTACGATGGCAAAGCCGGCCGTTACTTTGACATGGTCACTCAGGTTAGTCTGGCAGATGGAAGCGACAACATCGTTTACTTCAGTTTTTTCCCTGAACAGATTCAGCGTTTCTTCCAGACCAACATGATTCATAACTATAAAATTGTAATGCTGCACAGCAAGCAAAAAGGTCGTATCGAGTTTGACCTGAACAATAACCACCGTGCCAACAGGTCAGATACAAATCTGCATAGTAACATTGATCAGGAGGCACTCTATTCTGCCTCGATCGCCAATGCCAACTGGAAACTGGCGGCCCTCGAACAACAGAAAATACCCTTTGCTTCAGCCTGGAGTACCGCACTCTGGGCATTCAGTTTATTACTGCTACTGGGCAGTACTGCATTATGGTTTTTGCGTCGCACCGATAGCGTGTTACTCACCCAAAGTAATGCATTGCAACGTGAGCAGCGTCGCCTTAACCATCTACAGGAAACCACGGTTTCCTCGGAAATGAGTTTCCATGAGAAAGTGCGCGACCTGTTGGTGATGGGGCTTGATGAATATGGAATGGAAGTCGCGATCCTGTCACGGGTGGATGGCAATACTTATACGATCGTAACCGCCGTCAGCCCCGACAATGCCCTGCAACCCGGAATGAGTTTTAACCTGGCCAATACCTATTGCCGTCACACCCTAAAAGCTGGAAGGCCCACGGGTTTTGAAAAGACCTCCACTGAACTTGGCAGGGATCACCCTTCCTATACTAAAAGATCGATCGCCTCTTATGTCGGCACGACGGTATACGTTCGTGGCAAGGTCTATGGCACGCTCAATTTTTCCAGTTACCATCCTTACCAGGGTCAGTTTACTCAGGAAGACTATCGCTTTTTGCAATTGATGGCGCAGTGGATTGGTCTTGAAATTGAACGACGGGAATCAGAGCAAACTTCACAGACCAAAAACCAGCTACTGGAATCCATCAGTCGCGCGCAATCCTATTTCATTAGCGATCAAATGCAGCCCAATGCAATGTTTGATCAAATCCTGTCGGACCTGTTGTCGCTCTCGTACAGTAATGTCGGCTTTATCGCAGAAGTGGTGCATGATCCAGATAATAAACAGGCTGTCGATATACGGGCCATGGGTCAACGTTATGAAAACAATGATGAACTGGTTAACCTGTTTGAAGACATGCTTAAGAATAAAAATCTTAGCGATGGTAATAATGTTCTGAGTGAAGTCATTCGTAGCGGTGCCCCGATCATCTCCAATAACCTCGACGATGAGGATATCGAATTTCCGTTGAGCACCTTTTTGGGCGTGCCCCTGTATCATGGTACTCAACTGGTCGGTATCTTTGGTCTTGCCAATAGTCCCGACGGTTATCACGAAAGTTTTCTCTACACCCTGGCACCCCTGGCAACGGCCACCGCCAACCTGATCTGGGCGATGCGTAATGAAGAACAACGTATCCATACTGAACATGCCCTGCGTGAATCTGAAGAACAGTTAAAGCTGGCGATGGAAGGTGCCAACGATGGTTTATGGGACTGGGATATCCAGCACAATCATGCCTACTTCAGTCCTCGCTGGCAGGTGATGCTTGGTTACAAACCCGGCGAGATCAAACCGGTATTCAACAGTAAAGAAGCCCTGGTTCATCCTGAAGATCTTGAACGAGTCAAGGAAACGCTCCAGGAACACCTGGACAACAAGACCTCTATCTATCAAAGCGAACATCGGGTCAAAACCAAAGATGGGAAATGGTTATGGATACTCGATCGCGGTAAGGTGGTGGAACGCAGCAAATCCGGTCGCCCCCTGCGGATTGTGGGCACCCATACTGACATCACAGAACGCAAGACCGCAGAAGAAGCGGTACGTGAGAGAGAAACACGGATTGCGGCGATCCTCGACACGGCGGTAGACGGGATTATCACCATCAGTGAAGAAGGTACGATTGAAACATTTAACCCGGCCGCTGAAAAAATCTTTGGCTATAAAGCCGAACAGATCCTGGGACGTAATGTCAGCTTCCTGATGACCGGTGAAGATGCCGATTTACACGATACGTTTATCAAACGTTACCTGACCAGTGGTCAGGCCAAGATTCTTGGCCAACGCCGGGAGGTCAACGGCAAACGGGCCGATGGCAATGTCTTCCCGATGCAACTGGCGGTAAGTGAAATGAAGCTTGGCGATCGACGCCACTTTACCGGGATCATTCGTGACATCACCCTGACCAAGGAAGCAGAACGTCTGCTTGAAGATACCATGGCCTTCAAGCAGGGTATTCTCGATAGTGCCAAGCTGAGTATTATCTCCACCGACGCCAATGGCGTGATTCAGACCTTTAATGCCGCCGCACAACAAATGCTCGGCTACAGTGAAAAAGAACTGATCGGCCGCGCCACACCTGAAATCTTTCATGACCGCGATGAAATCACGCAAAGAGCGATTCAACTCAGTGAAGAACTTGGCGGTCAGGTTCGTCCCGGCTTCGAGGTGTTTGTCGCCAAGGCACGCAGTGGTATCGCTGACGAGCAACAGTGGACCTACATCAGTAAAAATGGCAAGCGCTTTCCCGTCCTGCTCACCATGACCGCCTTGCACGATCAACATGATGAGATCATCGGCTTCGTGGCTATCGCGCGTGATATCAGTCGTCAGCAACAGGCCGAAGAAGAGATCAGCCGTTTCAAGACAACCCTGGATATGACCCTTGACTGTGTCTTCATGTTCTCACCGAAAAGTCTGCGTTACTTTTATGTGAACCAGGGCGCCATGGAACAGGTTGGTTATACCTATAGCGAACTGTTACGGATGACACCGGTAGATATTCTGACCGAGTATGATGAAACTGGTTTTCGCAGAATGCTCAAGTCGATGATCGATGGTCAGCGTAATGCCATCACCTTTGAGTCTTATCACCAGCATCGTAATGGTGGCAAGATTCCGGTCGAGGTTTTCCTGCAGTACATCTATCCGATCGACCAGGAACCACGTTTTGTGGCGATTGTGCGGGATATCACTGAACGTCGTCGCACTGCCGAAAACCTTGCCCACGCCGAAGAACGTGCGCGGATGTTGCTGGAGTCAGCGGGTGAAGGTATTTATGGTCTGGACCTCGATGGACGCACGACCTTTGTTAACCCGGCCGCGGCCAGAATGCTGGGCTATGATGCCATCGACCTGATTGGCAAACCGATGCACGAGATCGTGCTGCATAGTTATAAAGATAAATCCAATTACCCCTATAGCTTTAGCCCCACTTATGCAGCGATTAGCGAAGGAGATATTCAACGGGTCTCCAATGAAGTGATGTGGCGCAAGGATGGTGGTTCGTTTCCGGTTGAATACACGGTCACGCCGATACGCAAAAACGAGGTAATTTCTGGTGCAGTGGTAATCTTCAATGACATTACCGCGCGGAAGAAAGTTGAACAGATCAAAAACGAATTTATTTCCACCGTCTCGCACGAACTGCGCACCCCGTTGACCTCGGTACGCGGTTCACTGGGCCTGTTGGTGGGTGGCGCTGTGGGCAGCCTGCCAGAACAGGCTTCCACGTTGTTGAACATTGCCAATAAAAATACCGAGCGCCTGTTGTTATTGATTAACGATATTCTTGATATCGAAAAGATCGAGTCGGGCAAAATGGTTTATCACTACAAGTTGCTCAACCTGCATGAGTTCCTGGAGGCATCATTACAGGCCAACTATGCCTACGGTGAGCAGTTCGGGATCAAGTTTGCAATCACGCAATGCCCCGATGTTCAGATCTATGCTGACGAAGACCGTTTGATGCAGGTCATGAATAATCTGTTATCCAACGCCGCTAAATTCTCCAACCAGGGCTCGCAGGTAGAGATATCGGCAGTGAGACGTTCACACAAGATCCGGATCTCGATTACCGATAACGGTAAAGGCATTCCGCAAAACTTCCAGAAACATATCTTTGAAAAATTCGCCCAGGCCGATGCCTCCGATACCCGCGCCATGAGTGGTACCGGTCTGGGCTTAAGTATCAGTAAAGCGATTGTTGAACAACATGGTGGCCGCATCGACTTCATCTCCCGGGTGAATATCGGCACCACCTTCTTCTTTGATCTGCCGGTCTGGACGCAAAACCAGGACGAGAGTCCGACCCTGCCCGCCCCGGCAAAATACCGGATCCTGATTTGCGAAGATGATCCCGATATCGCTTTCATGTTACGCATGATCCTGGCCCAGGCTGGCTTTGATGCGGATACAGCGCGCACCGTTGAACAAGCCAAACAGTTCATCAAGGAACAGCATTATCTTGCAATTACCCTGGATCTGGCCTTGCCCGATGAACAGGGTCGTCCCTATGACCCAGAGGGTATCAAGCTGGTCAAGGAGTTACGTCGTCAGGATCGCACCCGGGAATTACCGGTAATCGTTGTTTCGGCGATCGCCGATCAACACAAGCGCCGTCTCAATGGCAGTGCCTTTGGCATCATAGACTGGCTGGAAAAACCACTTAATGAAGATCGCTTACTCTCGGCGGTTAAGTTGATTGCCAGTCACAAGCAGGGACTACCGCGCATCCTGCACGTGGAAGATGATCCAATCATTTTTGAAATGGTACGGGTATTATTACGCGGTGAAGTCGATCTTGTTTTAGCCCCGACCCTCAGCGAGGCCCAGCAAAAATTACGGCAGGATGTCTATGACCTGATCCTGCTTGACGTAGAACTCACCGATGGCTCAGGACTGGACCTGATACGCGATCTGGATGAAGTTGAATACATGCCACAGGTGGTGATCTTCTCATCCAATGAAGTCGGCCCGGACGTGGCGCAGAAGGTGAAAGCGGCTCTGGTTAAATCTAAAGACAGCCGTCATGAATTAATTAATGTCATTATGTCGGTTATTAAAGAACGTGAGAGTGATGATGCTACGCAGGACACCAATACGGATCATATCGATTTACCTTCAGTTGATTCACCTCGTCTGTCAGATGCCGCAGGCAAATCGGAGTAACCATCAATGGAACTGAAAAAGATATTGTATGTAGAAGACGAACCGGATATCCAGGCCGTCGCGCGGATTGCCCTGGAAGGCGTGGGCGGCTTTATCCTTGAAGTCTGCTCCTCGGGTTTTGAGGCCATTGAAAAGGCGCCGACATTTGCCCCAGACCTGTTACTACTGGATGTGATGATGCCGGGGATGGACGGCGTCTCGACCTTACAGGAACTGCGTAAGCAGCCGGGTCTGGAAAATACCCCGGCGATGTTCATGACCGCCAAGGTCCGCCCTTCTGAAATCGAACAGCTACGCAAGGAAGGCGCCATTGATGTCATCCCCAAGCCTTTTGATCCCATGACCCTCTCGGAAAACCTGAAAAGCCTCTGGAACAAGCATACCAGTTGAGCATAATTTAGCCATTTAAACATCCAATTTACCTGCCGGCAATACCCCGCCAGCAATAAGGATAAATTTAAATGTTATTTTTCAGTAGGTTATGTCTGATACTTCATTACTTACGCAAAGTCTGAGTCTTTTACTTGGGCTATCAATTTTTTATTAATTCTCTTGATTTTTACTTATGGGGTGACTACAGTATTAGTACATGCTTAATTACTAACATTCATTTATTCATAGAGAGAGGTGTCCTATGTCAGGTTTAATTTCAGATTTTCCACATGATGGTGTGGTCACAATTAACCGGGTTATCTTGAAACCGGAATACACTACAGATGACCTTCAGGAACGTGTCGCTTTTCTGTGTGAAAACGTCAAGACGTACCACTCTGATACAGGCTTCGTCGGCGGCTTTGTATCACTGAATAGCGGCGCCGTCTCCAACGAGGGCTCGACCATTGGTCAGCCGGTTGAAAGTGAACTCAAGGGTAAAGAAGCCCTGATCATTACTTTCTGGAAAAGCTTCGAAGACCACGAAGAGTCTCACAAGTCCGAGACCTTCCAGCCACTGTTCGAACAGGTGCTGGAGCTTTGTGAAAACGGTAATGAAGAAATTGCCTACGAAATGCTTTGGTCCGGTAAGGCATATAGCCCCGATGAGGCCAAAAAGGCTCGCGAAGCCAAAGAGCTTGCTGCCTAAACAGGTTTTCTACACACTCCTCCAAAAGTTCGGCGCATCATCCCATGATGCGCCTTTTTTTTGCCTGCGATTCAGCGCCAGAACAGCCAGACAAAACCGGCGTTATAAAAGCTGTGCATGATGATCGGTGACAGCAAAGATTGGTGTCGTTCTTTCAGATAACCAAACACCAAAGAAGGAAAAAACACCAGCAGGGCCCAGGGCCATTGGCTATAAATCAAATGGGCGGCGACAAAGACGAGACTGGTAAGCAGATTGGCGGCACTCAGGATACCGAGACGAGACAACAGCTTGCCGGCAATCCATTCCTGAACCAGGCCACGAAACACCACCTCTTCCAGCACAGGAAAAAC
>JASFLV010000173.1:0-6437 GCA_050117915.1 Thioalkalispiraceae bacterium
AGCAAATAGCCGGATTAAAGAGCGGCATGTGATTGGGTTTGACACAAGAACCCCATTCAAGATGTTAAGGACCGAGACATTTGCCAATTACTGGCTTAATAACAAACCCCTCTATGATATTCACTTCCCGGAACATGGTCGTTTCCTACAGCAACAATCATTTGGACAAAGAGATGACAAGATATTCAGGAGTTTACTGGAGGATATCCTTGGGGCCATAGGAAAACTTCTGGGATTTTAGGATGATCTTATACTTCTACAATAAATATATATTTATTGTAAGTCCCCTTAGCTCTCCTCTATTTTACCGTTGCTATACTTACAACCTCTACTGAGGCACCACACTAGAACACGCTGGCCCGAATCTCGCATCACGCAGGTTCTTTGTCTTGCTTCAGACTTTATCTACTTCATTCAATTTACATCAATACACGGAGGTTTATTATGGCAAAAGCAAAAGCCCATAAAATATATGTCGCATTCCCGGGGGTACACCACAAGACACAAATGCATGGCATTAGTGAGATGCGTGGTGCCCATGTTCCACATACCTATAAACCTCAGGACGGCGGTCGTTTTGGTCGCATGTTTGCCTGTTTACCCCCCCATAACGCTGACCCTGACGAGTTACGCATGCTGGGACAAAAAGGCGGCGAACTCGATGAAACTGGTAGCACCCCGGCTGTAAATGACACCATTCCCGCGGGATTTGTTTTTTTTGGCCAGTTCATCGATCATGATATCACGCTGGATACCACCTCCAGTCTTGAGCGCCAGAATGATCCGATGGCAATTCGTAATTTCAGAACACCCTCACTGGATCTGGATTGCGTTTATGGCAGCGGGCCCGATGCAAATCCATTTTTATACGATCAAACCGATAGCGATAAGTTACTCTTTGGTACAAGTAGTAATCCGGATGACTTGCAACGTAACAGCCAGGGTGTCGCACTGATTGGTGATCCACGTAATGATGAAAATCTGTTTGTCTCACAGCTACAATTGACTTTTATCAAGTTTCATAATGCGATTGTCGATTATATCCGGGATCAAGGTGTGACTGATGATGATGTTTTCGAGACGGCGCAACGCCTGGCGCGCTGGCACTATCAATGGATCATCACTAATGAATTCCTACCCCTAACTGTTGGTCAGGAAGTGTTGGATAAGATCTGGGCACATGGACGCAAGTTTTACACTTTTCAGCATGAACCTTTCATACCGATTGAATTTTCAGGTGCCGCCTACCGATTTGGTCATAGTCAAGTGCGTGAGGCGTATACGATTAATGACAGCGTAACAAATGCACGCCTGTTTGAGCTAGGTGGATTTAAGCCAGTCGCCGCAGAGAATGTGATCGACTGGTCAAATTTCTTTAGAACGAATACCAACAAAGCACCGCAATCGAGCCTGGCAATCGATGGTAAGCTGTCGGCCCCACTGTTCAAGCTTCCTTTTGTCGCTAGCGGTGATGAAGATTCACTGGCAACCCGGAACCTATTACGTGGTCTTAGTTTTGGTCTGCCTTCTGGGCAGTCCGTTGCGAAATTTATGGGTCTGGACACACTTAACCAGTATGAACTGGATCTGGAAGGGGAGGCACCACTTTGGTATTACATACTTAAAGAATCTGAAATACAGCAAGACGGAGAGCGCCTGGGTGAAGTAGGCGGTCACATTGTAGCTGAGGTATTACTAGGCTTAATGCAGGGTGATAAGACCTCCTATCACTTTCTTGATCCTTGTTGGACGCCTGAATTACCTGATGCGCGGGGTGATACTGGGTCATTCACCATGGCTGATCTTATTCATTTTGCATTGTCATGATTGCCATCGGGCCAGAGAAATCAATTCTCTGGCCCGGACTTCAGTTTTCATAAAAAATACTAATCAATACCCCTGGCTTCTATTAATTTATGTAATTAGAGATGTATTAAAATTATTTGTTCCCCCTTTAAAAACATAACTGTCTTGCTATTGTCTATATAGTTGGACTGTCACTATTTTAGTAATCCTACATTGTCCCACGGTCATTACCGAAGGAGGACACATGAATGCGATGCAACAATTACAATCTGTCCCTGAAGTCGATGAAGATGGTTTTTTACTCGATCCCGAACGTTGGAATGCAAATCTTGCGTCTACGTTAGCCAGTCAGTTTGGCATAGAGTCACTAACTGACGAACATTGGTTGGTAATCAATGCATTGAGGGACTACTTCAATAAATTTGGTGTAGCACCTGCAATGAATCACATAAGTAATCAATATGGCAAAGACAAGAACTGGGTGCACAGCTTGTTTGGTGACTGTCTTCATGCGTGGTGTGTTGCCGGATTACCTAACCCTGGCGAAGAAGCCAAATCCTATTTAAGTGACATGTAATTCACATTCGTCAGAAGATACATCGTGTTCAGGAGAACTTGGCTGAATAACCAGTCTCCGTTAACCTGTTACCCGTACGTTCACCAGATGCCTGGCAGCAATCGGTAGCGGGTTTGGCTGGCATATTGCCGGTACCCATCCAGTTCGGCTAATAGGGTGCGATCCTCAAAATAAGTGCGCACGACAAGCAAACCGGTCAGAAACAGAGAAATCAGGAGTGCGTACCTGGAACCCAACGCCACGGGCACGGCAAACAGTAAAGTGATCATGACTGTATACATCGGATGGCGCATCAGTGCATAAGGGCCCGTAGTGATCACCCGGTGACCACGCGCTTTATCGATCTTCACCACTTGCGCCAGGTAGGTGTTTTCACGCATGACCCAACCGAGGAAGATCATACAGGGCAGGTGTAGTAGCATGGCTACAACCTCCAGCCATACAGGTAACGGTTCACTCCACCCGTATCGCACCACATCGAAGCCAGGCACCAGGTAAAGCCCGATGCCGGCGATAAAGAACAGCAACATGATCAACTTGTCCCAGGACTTCTGGTCTTTGTGCAACGGCACCAATTTCAAACGCTCAGCGAGTAATGCCGGATCATGGTGTATTAAATAGCTCGTTATGACCACACCAAAAACCGTCCAGATTCCAATTATCACCCAGGCCTCCCACCAGCACCAGGTGCCGGCGGGCCACAGCAACGCAAGCGCAAACAGGGTCATGCGAAGTACCAGGCTTAGCCAGATCATCGTTGGGCTTATAACCTGACTTTGCTTATCCATCGCTATAGTTCATTGAAAAACAAAAGAAACCATAATTTTTTTTCATAAAAGAACAAGAAATGCAGTCTGACATCTATGCCTCTACTCACTATACTTTACATTATTAGAGGTATGTATCCAGATGAGTATAAACCCTGAATTTTTTTCCAGCTTCTGGCTAATGGTCGGGGCACTTATTTATGGCCTGATCCTGTTAAAAGCCGTGCGCTCCGCACAGTGGTGGCGTTTACGGAATCAGTCCGACCTAAACGTCCTGTTATTTGCCATCCTGGGGGTCATTTTTATCTGGATCATGAAAGCGGGGATCACTTCCAGTCAATTCGGCTTTGAACTCCATTTACACCTGCTGGGTGCAACGTTATTGACCATGATGTTCGGCTGGGCCTTTGCCCTATTGGCACTTAGTATAATAATGATTGCCTTCACTATCATGACCGCTGAATTGAGTAACAACAGCCTGTTTATATTACCCTGGAATGCACTGCTTACCTGCGCCCTCCCCGTTTTTATCAGTGATCGCCTGTTTCGCTTCGCGGATCGGCGTCTGCCAAACAACTTTTTTATCTATATATTTGTCTGCACCTTCTTTAGCGCGGCGCTGGCAATGGCCTGTGTTATCCTGGCGACGACAGGTGTGCATATATTATCGGGTGCCTTTAGTCTTGAATACCTGAGTTATAATTATTTTCCTTATGGTCTGCTGCTGATGTTCCCCGAAGCCTTTATCACCGGGATGCTAATGTCCATCTTTGTCGCTTACCGTCCACAGTGGGTAAGTACCTTTGATGATCATCGCTATCTACAAAACCATTAATTTTCCAGCTCCTGTCTGTCAGACAGACTCCCATTTCCGATAACCTGGTCGCATTTCTACTTGGAAAAATGCTAGCAGTCTGAAACAGAACTACCCTATTATAATACTCGTGCGCTTCACTGAATCGCACGTCTAATAAGCAGTGAATTCATAATTATTATTTTAATTTGGAGTCAGACTCATGAGAAAGTTTAAACTTGGATTAATATTTTTAATCCCTTTAATGTTAATTGGCTGTGGGGGTACGATGATTACCGCCCCCTCGCAACAACTCAAGGCCCCACCTACAGGTAAGGCAACTATTGTCTTTATGCGTACTTCATTTGTAGCGGGTGCAATTGGGGCGGAAGTTTTCGAAACCACAGGCGGCGAATTAAAATTTGTCGGTAACCTGGCAATGGGTACAAAAATCACCTACGAAACAACACCCGGAGAAAAAGTCTTTATGACTTATGGCACGGCAGCTGATTTTATGAAAGCTAACGTCAGTGCCGGCAAGACCTATTATGTGATCGCCCGTCCAAACTGGGGCACCGGAGGCTTTGCCCCCACCCCCATCCGTGGTGATAACTCAAGCAAATATAACGTGCATACGGCTGACTTCAAATCCTGGGTAGCCGATACCGAGCTCATGATTCCTGGCCCGGAGTCACAAGCCTGGTTTAAAGAAAACAAGGCGCGGATGAAAGAGATCTACCAGGAATATTGGCAACGTTTCCAAACCAAGACACCCGCTGAGATTGCTGAACGTACTTTAAATCCACGAGACGGGCAATAAGCTTTGAACTTCAGTTGTATACCGTTTTCTATAAAATACAGCGAGGAAAAAATGTTCACTCATGGAGGGAGCGCTTTAAAAATTTTGTCAGACTAAACTAAGGAAGTACTGAAGAACCTCTTTACGAGGTTCTCAGTATCAGCCTGACCAGCTTGCACTGATCTCGGCCAAATAGCATCAACCGCTTGAGAAAATCCATTCTACTCTGGCCATCCAGAATCAGGGGATTTCTACTCGACAACCAAGTAAAAATATTACTGTGATCTATGTCTCACTCACCTATACACAACAGCTAACTTATTGTATTGAATTGAATTTTCATTGCTGCCTGCACACACCTTTATCCCTAAAAATATCGGGAATTTTGTCGATATATTCAGTGTGTATCCACCATACCAGAGAGAAAGACAATGAGACATTTACTTTCACTTTTAGCCCTCTCCGCCTGTCTAAGTATCGTGTCTGTACCTGTATCAATTGCCGAAGATGCAGATGCCGCGAAAATAAAAGAACTCAAAGCCAAATGCTCCAAAGGCGATCAACACGCCTGTACCGAGCTTGAATTTTTAAGCGACTAAAAAAAGCCTAAACTGGTCACGCTGCAGAGACCAACCTGATTAGCCAAACAATTCCCTGGCTGGCTAAAGTTAAGTTTGCTTGCTTGACAAAAGATAGAAACGAGTCTCAGTTCGCCTTATATTGTGTGGCTAGAAAAAATCATGCTATTCAAGTAGCATTATCCGCTATTATGGTGACCTGAATCTTACGCTCATCGCGTGGACCGTCAAATTCACAGAAAAAAATGTTTTGCCAGGTAGATAATCCCAGCTGGCCCCCCATCAGGGGAATGGTTTCGGAGGGACCGACCAGGCCTGATTTTAAATGGGAATCACCGTTCCCATCCTGTTTATCATGAAGCCAGACCCCTTTCGGGATCAACTTCTGCAGTAAATGCACAACGTCCGTTTGCACACTGTCATCCCAGTTTTCCTGAATCATAATGCCTGCAGTCGCCCCTTGTGCATAGACATTAACCAAACCATCACGCACCCCGCTTTTCTCAAGAACCCGCTTAACCTGTTTCGTGATATCAATAAGTTGTTCGCGTTGATTTGTACTTATTGTGATTATGTCTCTCACAATTTTACCTTCAATATAAAAACCATTAACTAAATTAGAAAACTCTATTGCAGCATTATCCCCATGTAAAATAGATAGGATTCTGTTTATTTTAGCCAATCACCCTGCATTCATCACCAACATAAACCATGCCCGGCTGACTCACACAAGCGGTTATACCACCATGACCACGCATGGCATTGTAACCCCCGACACCCAGTGTTGCTTCCATTCGTGAACAGGGATGGCATAAACCGGTATACTCCAGAATCGCTTCGCCAAGCCTGATTGATTTGTTTTTCAAGGCCAGCAGGTTAATACCACGCACGACAATATTACGGCGCAGTTGTTCTGGCTTAACACGCTTTTGTTGCATCATGCTGGCAATCACAGGAAGATGCTCAGCCTGAATCAAGGTCACCTGTCGTTTGCCGCTACGACCGGCATAATGATCACCCTGGATTCCGGTTGCTGGATCCAACATAACACTATTTACAGACAACACCTCTGACTTTTTTTCGGGACGAATACCTATCCACTCGACTTTACCATTAC
>JASFLV010000174.1:0-6435 GCA_050117915.1 Thioalkalispiraceae bacterium
GCAAACCTGGACGATTGTGTTGTTTCATCACCCTCCCTATACCAGGGGGTCCTATGACTCTGACAGGGCAGATAGTTTCAAGCATCGTTTCCAGAATATCCGGTCACATTTATTACCGATCCTTGAGTTAGCCCAGGTGGATCTGGTGATTAGTGGTCACAGTCATGCCTATGAACATTCCGGTCTAATACACGGACACTATGGGCCATCAAAATCATTTAACGAATCAATGGTGATCGATGCAGGCCAGCAAATCGTCAAGGGGGCCAGAGTTTACAAAAAGGATTATCAGGGTCAGCCGCATCTGAGTGGCACTCTCTATCTGGTTTTAGGGGCATCTGGTGAAGGAAATCAGGGGCAGCTGGATCATCCGGCCCTGCCCGTTGCGCTGGGCAAGACAGGTTCGGTAATTCTTGATATTGATGATGAGTTTATACAGGCACGCTACATCTCAGCGGCTGGCAAGATGATGGATGAGTTTACTATTCGCAAGCCCTATGTGCATACCGCCATGGCCTATAGCAGCAGACCATAGTTAACTAGTGCCGGAAGTGGCGCATGCCGGTAAACACCATGGCCATACCATGTTCGTTAGCAGCCGCAACCACTTCATCGTCACGCATGGAACCGCCGGGCTGGATCACGGCGGTAATACCGGCTTCAGCTGCCTGGTCAATCCCATCGCGAAACGGGAAGAAGGCGTCGGAGGCCATCACCGCACCTTTGACTTGCAGACCGGCATGCTCAGCCTTGATTGCCGCGATACGTGCTGAATTAACTCGGCTCATCTGCCCAGCGCCAACCCCGATGGTCATGTTCTCCTTGCCATAAACAATCGCGTTGGATTTTACATACTTACTGACTTTCCAGGTAAACAGCAGGTCTGCCATTTCTTGCTCAGTGGCCTGACGCTCAGAAACCACCTTCAGTTCGTTATACAACTCGAGATCGGCACCCTGTACCAACAGTCCGCCATTGACTCGTTTAAAGTCGAGACGTGACTCCGGCTCTGCAGGCCACTGCCCGCATTCAAGCAGACGGACATTTTTCTTTTCACTGACTGCTTTCATTGCTGCATCGCTTACCTTCGGGGCGATGATGACTTCCACGAATTGGCGATCAACAATCGCCCTGGCGGTATCACCATCCAGCTCCTGGTTGAAGGCGATAATGCCGCCAAAGGCCGACTCGGGATCGGTCTGATAAGCCCGCTCATAGGCATTCAGTAAAGAGTCACCAATCGCCACACCACAGGGGTTGGCGTGTTTGACGATCACGCAGGCCGGTCCTTCGCTGTATTGCTTGACGCACTCCAGGGCCGCATCGGTATCACCAATGTTGTTATAGGATAATTCTTTTCCCTGCAGCTGCCTGGCCGTGGCGACACTGGCTTCCTGCTGGTTTGCTTCGCTATAAAATGCGGCGGCCTGGTGTGGATTCTCACCATAGCGCATGGTCTGCACCATGTTGTACTGCAGGTTAATTGTGCGCGGGAAAGCCTGTTTCTCACCAGAGGGCTGGATGGCACCTAAATAATTGGCAATCGCGCCATCGTATTGAGCAGTGTGCTCATAGACCTTTACGGCCAGATCATAACGCGTGCCATCGTCGACCGCGCCATTGTTCTGCTTCATGGAATCGATCACACTGGCATAGTCGCTAGCGTTAACGACTACTGTCACATCCCGATGGTTTTTGGCTGCGGCACGCAGCATGGTTGGCCCGCCAATATCGATATTCTCGATAGCGGTCGCCAGGTCACAGTCAGGATCAGCGGTGGCCTGTTGAAATGGATACAGGTTTACCACCACCAGATCAATAGCAGGAATAGCGTGTTGCTGCATGACATCGTCATCTCTACCGCGACGGCCTAATAAACCACCATGAATTTTCGGATGCAAAGTTTTGACTCGGCCATCCATCATTTCCGGAAAGCCAGTGTAATCAGAGACTTCAATCACGGACACGCCGTTATCGGCAAGCAGTTTAGCCGTGCCACCGGTAGAGAGAATTTCAATCTGGAAATCACTTTGTAATTGTTTGGCAAAATCAACAATACCGGATTTATCCGATACGCTAATTAGAGCGCGCTGGACCTTGTTCATGAGTGGATCCTGACTAAATTGTTTGGAATTTGATGGGACAAAACGAAACGAAGCCCGGGCTGGGCCCAGGCTTCCTTACGTGACGTGGTTACCTACTGATGTAGGCCATACATTTTTAGTTTTTTTCTCAAGGTACCGCGATTGATACCTAGTAATTCTGCTGCCTTACTCTGGTTCCCGCGAACATATTCCATGATTGTTTCCAACAGCGGCGTTTCCACTTCTTGTAAAAACATCTGATAAAGTTGCCCTGTGGAATGGCCATCTAGTTGTTTTAGATAGGCATCCATTGTCTCTTTTACGCTATCGCGTAGAGTGTTCTGGGGACGGTTTGTTTGTTCCTGGTTTGGGTCTTCCAGAGGCACTGCCAACACCGAATCCGTCATGCTGCTAACTCCTCCCTGGGATTTAGGTTGTTAAAAAATTGCTGTGTCATTTCAAGTTGCTGTTCAATGGTCTCCACGCGGTTGACGGCATCCCTGAATGCCGCGCCATGCGGATGGCCTTTGCTATACCAACTTATATGTTTTCGTGCGATTCGTACACCCGTGAATTCACCATAGAATTCATATAAGTTGTTCAAGTGTCCAATCAGGATATCGCGAACTTCACTCGGTCCCGGTTCCGGTAGAAGTTCACCAGTTTCCAGGTAGTGCTGAATCTCGCGAAAAATCCAAGGTCGTCCCTGTGCCGCGCGACCAATCATGACCGCATCGGCGTGTGTGTACTCTAACACAAACTTGGCTTTTTCGGGTGTAGTTATATCACCATTTGCGATGACCGGGATGGAAATTTTTTGCTTGACTTCCGCGATCGTGTCGTACTCGGCATTGCCCTTGTAGTGGCAGGCGCGGGTGCGGCCGTGGATAGCGAGGGCCTGAATTCCTGATTCTTCAGCAATTTTCGCGATGATCGGTGCATTTTTGTTTTGTTTGTCCCATCCGGTGCGGATTTTCAGGGTAACGGGGATATCCACTGCAGTGACGACCGCTTCAAGAATGTCCGCCACCAGCTGTTCATTTTGCATCAACGCCGAGCCTGCCATCACGTTACAAACTTTTTTAGCCGGGCAGCCCATATTGATATCAATAATCTGTGCACCCTGTTCTGCATTGCGTTTTGCTGCCTCAGCCATCATCGTTGCCTCGGCTCCGGCAATTTGTACTGATTTGGGCTCGGTCTCGCCATCGTGATTAGCGCGCCGCTGGGTTTTCTTGCTACCCCAGAGTAAAGAATTTGATGAGACCATTTCCGAAACAGCCATTCCGGCTCCCAAATTTTTGCACAGCTGGCGAAACGGGCGATCGGTGACACCGGCCATCGGGGCCAGGACGAGATTATTAGAGAGCTGGTAAGGACCGATTTTCATAATGCCAGTTTCTTGGTTGAGCCAATTTCAAAGGGGGCTAATCATACCTTTTCATCGTGTGTGGATAAAGGTCAAAACACATTCAAATGTGTGATTCATTCGGAAATTTTTTCATATGCACGGTTATTTGTCGGCTGAAGGACAAGCTTTTGTTACAGCGAAAACAGTATTACTGAAAACTGATTTCAAAATTCACCGCATCATCACCCGGATCAAGCACGGCCAGGGTGACATGCACGGGAGTCCCTGATTCCATCAATAAAAAATCACTATAGAAGTTTTCAAGGTATTCTTCCGGATTGAAATAGCGGGTTGCCACTGTATCACCACTTAAATCAAACAACTTGATGGCAACGATTGGATAAGGTTGATCAAACGAGGCTTTATTGACAAAGGTGGTACTGACTAATAGTGCATTTTTCTCAGAAGGATGACTACGCATATCACGGTTCATGACCTCGATTTGGCTGACGTCCATCGATCCCGAATAGCGACAGGGCAAGTTGTTACATAGCGACGAAAGTATTGGTTTGAGTGAAGGCAACTGGTTGGCCAGTTGGTAACTCCTGAACAACACAGCTTGAGAGAGTAAGGCCACCACAAGGATAATCATGCCAAAGACCATCGCGATCGTGATGCCGGTTGAACGAGACTGAGACTCAAAATGTTCGAATGAGCTACGTAACGCCTTCGGGATATCATGATCGAGTGAGGGTAATTCTTCTTCAATGTCGGGATGTTTCGCCTGAACTTCTTCTACAGGTGTCTCCTTAAGCTCGGCCTGTGGTTTTTGATCCACCGGTTCAGCTATATCCTCAAACTCGATTTCTTCTTCTAAATTCAGGTTAGTTGAGTTCAGGTCCAGAAAATCATCATCGAAATTCTCTTTAAGATGATCTTCAGGTTTTTTGGCCGACGGTTTTTGCGGAACAGCGTTTTTATCCGTCTGTCTGGTATCCTCTGTTTCTGGTATTTGCTTTTTTGCCCAAATACTTTCAGATGACACAACATCACGGGGCGCTGGCTCATCTTCATCGGGAACTAACGCGGGTTGATCACCAAAATCCAGGTGGATGTCAGTATCAAAATGGTGTTGTTTACTATCCAGGTCAGAAAAGCTGGCAGGTTCTTCAACTAGTTTTTTATTAGGCGCATCTTTTTTACCATCAGATTCCCTCACCCCGGGTAGCGAGATTTCATCATCAAATGACAGATCATCTTCCAGTAATGCTTCTATATCCTTGTCCAATTGTTGTTGCATATCATCTTCAGACATCTGGTTATCTGCAGCGGAATAGAGTGCATCGATGCCGTCTCTTTCCTGCGTCGTAGCAGGTTCTTCCTTGGACTCGATATCAGCATAGGGGTTTGTGATTTGTTCCTCGGCTTGTGCTTCTGATTTAGTTTGTTCTGGAGGAGTCGTTTTCTCAGTTTCAGCATCAACATGCTTAATGAATGAATCGGTAAATTCAGCTGTGCCAGGTATTTTGATGGCGCCCATTTCATCCAGATTGTTATAACGAGAATACTCTCCGACGATGGATTCCATAAATTCAGATTGATCTGCTGAGCCAGCGCGGTCAGGTGGCGCAGAAAGATCGATATGCTCATGTTCATGTTCGGGGATTTCTGGACCACCTGGTTTAATCTCATTAAAACGTGGAGCAGGCTCGCTGGCTGGGGGTGTGCTGGAAATTTTAGTGTCAGCTTGAGGCGCGTCACTAACCGGTTTGTCTGAACGACTAATATTTACTGATTTGCCACTACCTGGAACACCCTCATACAGGTGGTCGGTTGCATCAAATATTTCCTTGCAGCTACCGCAGCGCACTTTACCTTTGGCTGCCTGTAAATGTGCCTCAGAGACACGGAAGCAAGTTTGACAATAGGGGCACTTCGTATACATAAATTTCTGGAGCTTGACTCTGGTTTAATCCTGTTTTCTTTTCCCGGTTAACAGGACCCAATCACCTTCTTGATTCAGCCCGTCGAGGACAAAAAACTTGCTGTAGGCCTGATTCACTGATTCTGCCTGTTCTTGCAGTATACCGGATAAGGTAATGGTACCACCTGGACGACAGATTTCCGAAAACAGATCGACAAGTTCAATCAACGGGCCTGCCAGGATATTTGCCAGCAGGCAATCGGCCTGTACCGGGACGGGTTGTTCAATGCCGAGACATTCAATTTTACTCGTGACCTCGTTATTTTCTGCATTACTGCGGGTTGCGATAAGTGCCTGTGGGTCATTATCGATCGCAAACACCTTTTTGGCACCGAGTTTTGCCGCGGCGATCGCCAGAATCCCTGAGCCACAGCCATAATCAATAACATTAAGTGCAACAGGGGGATAGTACGCCAGCCAGCGTAGACACATGGCTGTAGTGGGGTGGGTGCCGGTACCAAAAGCCAGACCGGGGTCTAACAGGATATTAATTGCTGCAGGGTCGGGAGGACTATGGTGAGAAGGAACGATCCACAGGTTGTGACCGAAATTCATGGGTTTGTAGTGTTCCATCCATTCTCGAACCCAGTCTTTGTCTTCCAGTATTTCCGAGCGAATTGCGGCAGCATCGAGGGCATATTTATTTCTCAGGCTTTCACTGATGCTGTCTATATCACTGTCAGCCTCAAATAACCCGGTTATCAGGGTATCCGCCCACAACGGGGTTTCACCCGGCGGGGGCTCAAACAGTGGTTGATCAGCAGCGTCCTGAAAAGTAACTGACAGCGCACCTAAATCAGTGAGCTGATCTGAAATAGCTTCAACAGAATCTTTATTGGTTTGGATTTTTAACTGCAACCAGGGCATGGCATGTTCTTACTAATGTAATATCAAAGGATTAAATGGAATTACTTTGAAGTTAATAATACACGCTTATGCCAGGAGCCAGGTGGTTTTTCTTCTCAGGGTAGGGGGCTAAAGACGGAAACTCAGACACTCTGCCAGATGTCGTTGAA
>JASFLV010000175.1:0-6431 GCA_050117915.1 Thioalkalispiraceae bacterium
GATCTCTCCGGTAAAATTGGCAGCAACACAACCTGGTTCGGGCAGATCCTGTGGAATGAGTGGGATGGCTTTATTGACCCGAACACCAACTACAAGTGGCTAGGCCTGTTTGTCGGGGTGGACTATATCACCACTGATAAATGGACATATTCGCTGCTTTACAATTATGCCGATGGTGAAGATTTTGATAATACTGATACTGTTTATGAAGGTATTGATATTAATAGTCTGACCTTCAACGCCTCATACTATTTCATGCGAAATGTAAAAGGTGTGATTGAAGCCAACTATGACTTCCTCGACAAGGAAGCTCAGGCCGGTACCTACTTCACAGGGCATTTGAGCAAAGAAAACTATTTGCTTCTCGGCTTTGATGCTGCCTTCTGAAGGACCTTCTCAGGGCCGTTAATCAGGCTAGTTTTGCTATAAAAAAGCTGCGATGTAAGCCTCAAGGAAAAAAGCAGCTGAATCCCAAATGCGCTAGCACTACTAATCCGTCAGTCGACAATCATAGTAATTACCAATCAATCATATTGATTTAAACGATTTTATCTATCATCCGCGTGGTCCCATAATTACCCCCGAAGTCAAAGATAAAACCTGAAATAGGGAAGGCAGGGCAATGACAAAGACAATGAGTTTTGCAGCAGTGCACTTTACCGTCGCTTTCGGCGTCGGTTACGCGATGACTGGCAGTGTTCTGGTCGGCGGTGCGATTGCCTTGGTCGAGCCATTGGTTAATACCATCGCCTACCACTTCCACGAACAAGTTTGGAATCGCATACAAAGGGTCAGGCGCTATAAAAGCCACCCGGTACCAAAGCAGTTTGTTGCACAACCACATTAAAATATTTTAGTTAGTGTATAGGAGAAATGTAATGTTTGAGAATCGTGAAGGTAAAAATATACCACAGGTAACGTTTCGTACCCGCCGTAACCATGAGTGGGTGGATGTGAAGACAGATGAAACTTTTAAAGGCAAAACAGTGATTGTATTTTCACTGCCCGGGGCCTTTACCCCTACCTGTTCATCAACACACGTACCACGCTACAACCAGTTGACACCGGTATTCAAGAAACATGGTGTGGATGAAGTGGTTTGTGTATCAGTCAACGATGCATTTGTGATGAACGAATGGAAAGCGGAACAACATGCAGACAACATCACCTTTATTCCTGATGGTAATGGTGAGTTTACCGAAGGTATGGGTATGTTAGTGGACAAGGCTGAGCTTGGTTTTGGTAAGCGCTCTTGGCGTTATTCGATGCTGGTCAAAGATGGCGTGGTTGAAAAGATGTTCGTCGAACCCAACAAGCCGGGTGATCCGTTTGAGGTGTCCGATGCTGACACCATGTTGGCCTATATCGCACCGAATGCAGAAAAGCCAAAAGATGTCACCATCTTTACCCGTGAGGGCTGTGAGTACTGTGTCCGAGCCAAAGGACTGTTACATGATGCTGGTCTGGATTATGAAGAGCTGGTGTTAAACCGCGATTATAGCGAAGCGACGATTCGTGCTGTATCCGGTAAGTCGACTGTGCCACAGGTCTTCATCAACGGTGAATACATTGGCGGTTCAGAGGACCTGGAACAGTACTTGTCAAAAGCCAAAGCAGCTTGAGCAAATCCCTTGTCCTCCATCCCCCCTCCCTAACCTAATGGAGGACAGCTTTTGGTGGCTCTGAACGAGCCACCTTTTTTTATACAGGAAGGGGCCTTCTATATGTATGATAAAATTAACATAAATAGAAATTAATATGTCATCTCAAACAGTAACGATACGTCCGGCTAGACATGTAGATATTGATAGTATCAATAGGGTCATTGAGGCCGCGGTAATGACCTGGGATATACCAGAACGGGTCAAACGTTTATCGTTATCAAGTTATCGATACACCGATATAGATTTTAACCATCTTGATATGGTGGTTGCTGAGGACGCTCAGCAAAACATTGTGGGTATCGCTGCCTGGGAGCCTGCCTCAGCAAAGGATCTGCCCAAGGATAAGACTGCTTTACTGTTACATGGTATTTATGTTGATCCTGCCATGCAACGGCATGGAGTGGGTCAGCAGCTTTTTCGAGCAGCAGAGAAAGCGGCACAAAAACAGGCCTACGATGGTTTGCTTGTTAAGGCACAGCAGGATGCAACTGGTTTTTTTCTGGCCCAGGGTATGCGGCAACTGGCTATCGATGATGCTGAGCGAAATTATGCCAACCGTTTTTGGAAAAGTGGGATAAAGATATGAGGGAAAATTTCTCGCTTCTAGTGCTAGTGTAAATCAGGCAATTAGAAACTATTAAAGAATTAATTGATAATTATCAGTAAACTATATATTCACTCGTGTTGTGTAAGTTCCAATAAGTTTATTACACACAGTGATCAGGCATTATGGCACATATAGTTATTCTGGGTGCGGGTATTGGTGGTTTACCGGCAGTTTATGAACTACGGCAGACACTCGCTAGTGAACAACAGGTAACCGTTGTCAATGCCAACGACTATTTTCAGTTTGTGCCTTCCAACCCCTAGTTGGCGGTAGGCTGGCGCACGCGTGAGGCCATTACCCTCAAGCTGGAACCTGTTCTGAAGGAAAAAGGTATTAACTTTATACAGGGCTGGGTAGAAAAGATCGATGCCGCAGCGAATAAGCTAATCCTGAAACAGGATACCGCGATCGATTATGACTACCTGGTGATTACCACCGGGGCCCACCTGGCCTTCGACGAAGTAGAAGGTAGCGGTCCAGACGGTTTCACCCAGTCGGTATGCACCGTAGACCATGCGGAGAAGGCTTATGCAGATTTCAAACAACTACTGAAGGATCAGGGTCCAGTTGTGGTCGGCGCTGTGCAATTTGCCAGCTGTTTCGGTCCGGCTTATGAATATGCGGCAATCCTGGATACCGCTTTGCGTAAACACAGGGTGCGTGACAAAGTGCCCATGACGTTTGTCACCAGCGAGCCTTATGTTGGTCACCTGGGACTTGGTGGTGTAGGGGATTCCAACGGTCTATTGGAACATGAGTTTCGCAATCGTCATATAAAATGGGTCACCAATGCCAAAGTTAGCAAAGTTGAGGCAGGCAAAATGTTTGTTAATCAACTTGACGAGAGGGGTGAAGTGGCGCAACAGCATGAGTTACCGTTTAAACACGCCATGATGTTGCCCGGTTTTAAGGGAGTGCCCGCGGTTGCAGCGGTGGAGGGGCTATGCAATCCACGTGGTTTCGTGCTCGTGGATGAACATCAGCGTAGTAGCAAATACCCGAATATCTTTGCAGCCGGTGTATGTATTGCCATTCCCCCGGTGGAAGCAACGCCGGTACCCACCGGGGCACCGAAGACAGGTTACATGATCGAGTCCATGGTGAATGCCATTGTGCAGAATATCAAGGCAGAACTTGAAGGCAATCAGGGAACCGCCACAGGAACCTGGAACGCCTTCTGTCTTGCTGATCTGGGAGATACCGGCGCTGCCTTTGTCGCTTTACCGCAGATTCCACCACGTAATGTTACCTGGTTTAAAAAGGGCAAGTGGGTGCATTGGGCCAAAATTGTATTTGAAAAATATTTTCTACGCAAAATGCGCAAGGGTATTTCGAACCCAGCTATGAAATATGGGCGTTGAAGCTGGTTGGTATTATGCGTCTCAAGTAGTGAAAAACGTATCTCTGGCTGCTGGCTTTACCTTACCAAGCTTGTACTTGATGTTGTATTTCTCATCGCATCTGCCGCTGACTGCTTAACTTATCGTTTCGCTTGCTATCGCATTTATACTGTTTACTCAGACATGTTCAGGGTTTGCTCTCTAACTTGGATAGTGAGAACTTGCTTTTGCCATGAGTAATGGTTTTGTATAAGTTTTGTAGATATTTTGTAGAAATTTTGTAGAGATTAAATGAGTGATCAAGGCTTAGGCAGGTCGTTAATTATTAATCACAGAAATATATTTTTGGCTCTAATTTCTCTCTACTATCTCTATGTAAGATTTCTCCTGCATGAATTGTTGTAAAGAATGAAGGTTAAATAAACCATCTTTTTTATACCACTATCAATTTTTAACATAAATAATTTTGGTAAGTATTTCTACTAGTCCAAAATTGATCCAGATCATATAACAAACCGAAAGATATAATTATATTTCGAGCAATAAAATTTGTGTCATATTTTTTTTCTGAAGATTTGCTATAAATTGAGACCACAGGTAAGAAATTTAAATTCTGTATAAAAAACATATGTTTTATTATGGTTGCGTCGTGAAGAAAAAAGGAGGCCTCATGCTCAAGAAACTATCGTCATTACTGTTGTCTACTGTCCTTACATTCGGTACAGGTTTTCCTGTGTATGCAGATGATGGCGACAGGACAATTAAATCAATGTCACGTAACACTCAACTGACCGTTTTACCGGAAGAAGTTGGCGTACCGACCGCTGAGGCTGAACATGCCTTCATCGACATGATGAAATTTTATGTTCCTTCACAACAGGCCAGTGGCCTGGTAACTGGGGTTGATTACCTTGATGCAGATGGTAATCCTGTAGAGAATTTATTAGTTTCAAAACCTCTGATTAGTGTCTTCATTAATGGTCCGGCGATCGGTGTTGAAGACACACCTTTTGCCCACAGTTTTATGGATACTTTTGCTGCAGTCAGTCTGGATGATGGCGAGACCTGGAAAACGACTAACTTATCTGAATCAGCAGATCAGAGTTCATTTGAGCTCGGGCAGGCATCATCGGGTAGTGGCTCTGGAAACAGCAGCGCGATTGCAAGTACGAGTACCGATAGTGATGATGGCAGGGCTAGTAGGCCTTCCGGCTTTATGCGTTGGCTACTGAGCCTGGCTTCGGATGATGACCGCAATGACAGAGATAATGATGATAGGGACAGGAATGATGATCGAGCTAGAAACGATGATCAGGATGATGGCGACGATGATCGCTTACGTATCGATGAAGCAGTATTAGAAGAGAAAAATCGTAACAAGAGTGAGCTAGAGGTCGAGGGCGAAGGTGCGCCCTCCCGTACAATTGTTACACTAATCAATGCGGTGACTAAAGAAGAGCTAGATACCACACGCGCCGATCGAAAAGGCGAATTTGAATTCGACATCAAATACAAAAGAGATGAAGTCCCACCCTGTTCAGTAGCAGCTGTAGTCAATGGTACAACTAGTGCTTATGTTCGGGTCGTCGATGAAGACGGTAATACTCTGGAGAATTGTGAAGGCGATCCGGGTTATGATCTGACCAATTACCCGGGTGGAGTCCATAACGTTTTTCATGCAACCCAGGGTAACAAGGTCCTGGTTGCCTGGCCAAGCCGTTATTGCCAGCAGGGCAAACCTGCCTATGCACTTGGTAATGATTTAACGCGCCGTGATGCGATCGTTGAATTCATCCAGACCGGTGAGGCTGCTGATGATATTAATACCACGGCTTTACCTGGATTTAGCCTGGAAGATGATCTCTACTTGGTAGATGCCTTTGGTGTCGCCGGTTCACAGGGTTCGATTGATTTTGCCGAGGAAGGTTACCCGCAGGCAGGTGAAGTGCCTTATGGCTGCATCTGGACCGCACGCGGTGTGTTGTTAGCTGGGGATGATCCAAGAACAACCGAAATCGAAGCATCGCACATGGTCTGGACCAAGGCCGAGCGACTCACTTCCGGTCGGCGTGACCCGTATCGCATTGAAGTTCACGGGGTGAAAGACGCCGGCTTTGTGATTACCTGGCAGGAAGATCCGGATGGCCTGCGTCCTGGCCAGGGACTTGGCCCGGGAGAAGGCTGGAGTGGTGCGGTGGCCCACAGCCAGACCGATGTCTGGTACTCATTTGTTAACTGGGATTACTTTGATTATGTTGATGATGGAGAGGGCGCACCGATCAACATCGTCAGTCATGATCTGATTAGCAGTGGTCGACCCCAGGTGTTTGTACCGATGGCGATACCGATGCGCATCACCAACAATGCCAAATGTAATACGGATGGTACTTTGGTGACTGATCCAGACATGTATTGTAACTATGGTGCCGGTGATACGACTGACGGCATTGCCGATGCCGCTGACTTTGGCCTGAAAGATCAGTGTGCCGACAGTGTTGAAATACCGACGGGACCCAATGCTACGCTAACACCGATTTGTGTCAGTGAAGATGGCTTACCAAATGTTGCCAACACGGCAGCTACACGGCCTCGTACATCATTGAAAGGCTATGATTCAAATGCTGACGGTATCATTGACAGCGCATGGGTTATTGTCGCAACGGAAGAGTCAAAAGGTTTGGGGCGGTTCTTCTTTTTACCGGATGGCACACCCTGTGAAGAGGGGAGTTCCGATGATTGTACTGAGGATATTGGTAAAAACCAGTGGTATTTCAGTTTCGACATGGGCTCGCCAGATACCTCCGCAGATCAGAGTGATAC
>JASFLV010000176.1:0-6429 GCA_050117915.1 Thioalkalispiraceae bacterium
TACCTCCTTGTTTATCTGTTTAGTGGTAGTCGAATACTCTGACTTTATCCTGGCCTCAGACTCAATCCCGGCAACCCTGTCGGTCTCGTCCAATGAATTTATCCTGGTCAGCGCGACCGTGGTGTCATTACTGGGCATGCGTGCTTTGTACTTTGTATTTGCCACAGCCCTGCAACAATTGCGCTACATTAAACCCACCCTGATCATCATCCTGACCCTGCTGAGTATTAAAATGCTGGCTGATGATTATTTTCCTGTTACCTCTGCAGACACCTTGCTGGTTACCAGTTCAATCTTATTAATAGGTGTTCTCTATTCATTGTTACACCGAGATCGTGGTGAGTTACCTAGCTATCCCCTGCTTGAAAACTTCAGTCGCCTGTATGACTTTACCTATGTTGGATTCAGACGCATTATTATCACCTTGCTCGGGGTAAGCGTTTTAATTATCGGCTTTATTTTCATTGTGACCCCAGGGCCTGCTATTATCGTAATCCCAGCGGGGCTCGCAATCCTGGCCAGTGAGTTTGTCTGGGCACGGCTACTGTTGAAAAAGATGAAACACAAATTTGTGCACTACAGCAAAGAAACCAAAGCCTATTTCGATCGAAATAAACCTGACAAAAATGAAGAATAAACCAATGCACAAATTACATTCCCCTTTACTTCTGGCACTGTTTGTTACCGGTGTTCTATTCGGCACGGCACTCTTAACCCAGGCCAGCCTGGCCGAAGAAGTCGCCGTGATCAAACACAGTGCTGACGAGCCGCAACAGAACCAGAGCTTAACTGCCACATTACAAATTGACAGTGAAAAACTGGTCGCGGGTGAACAACCCAAAGCCCGGCTGTTTGAAAAATACAATCCGGTTAACCGTTATGAAGTCGAACTCAAAGCCGATGAAAAAAAACCCGGCTACTTTACCATCAACTCTGAGCCACTCCCGGTGGGAAAATATCGTCTGATTGTCGAGGTACCCATCAAAAGAACCCTGTTTGGTCTGCCTGCCGGTAGCACACTCAAGACTCTTACCTATGATTTTACTATCCACCTGCAACTGGCCCGCAATTGCTTTAATTTCAATGATAAACAAAAAGATGTCATGGGCTGGACTACCAGTCACGTTTACATCGCTGGCCGCGAACAACCCATCAGCGAACCCACCTGTCCGGGTTTGTTTTATGTCAACACCAGTTGGCCAGGTAAACTCAATGTAACCAGCGATGGCGGGAGCCTGTTCGTACCGATTTCAGCCGAATGCTTCCCCAAGACCAGCAATCAAATGAGTGATGATCCACACTGGCAATTTTCCTTAATATCACCTGATCTGAGCAGCCACAGTGAATGGCAGCAATTAAGCGCTATCGACTTTCGTATTGCGACAAATAAAATTCCGGTCAAGGTCTTACCCGAAGTGCATTACCTCCTGGATAACAAAAAGACCAGTACCATTTTCAAAGACGTGTTAAGAAAAAAAAATGAAATCGTCGGGGAAGGCTGGTATGTAATCAGTTATCCGTTCGAGTTACCCAAAGAGGCGGTTGTCACCGCTGTCGAGTTACATATTTATGGCATCCCCGAACAAACCGTTGGCAGCGACGTCAATTCCATCTTCATTGACGGCGTCTGCCCAATCAAATAAGACGATAGACTTCAGTCATCGTCATCAGACTTACTGATAACAAAGGCGATTTCAGTTGTGAAGTTGCCGACTCCACGGTAGTTGGTTTGGGTCCAGCCTTGCTGTTGAAGATAGTCCGTCATTTCTTTATTCATATCCGGATTACCACACAGCATGACCCGGTCCTGCTGCGGATCGGCCTGTGGCAGACCCAGTTGGTTAAACAATTTACCAGAACGAAACAGATCGGCACCCCGCGCAGTGGTTACAAAATTTTCACGGGTCACCGTCGGGACATAGTAGAGTTGCGGATTATTCAGTGATTCAATTTCATTCCGGTAGGCCAGCTCGGTAACTTTGCGCACACTGTGAACTAACACGACTTTATCAAACGTCTGATAAAGTTCTGGATCGTTTATCAACGAGATGAATGGCGCCAGCCCGGTACCGGTTGAAATTAAATACAGATTGCGGCCCGGCTGTATATGCTTAAGCGTCAGCGTCCCGGTTGTCTTACTATTGATCCAGACACTGTCTCCTGCATTAACCTTTGCCAGTTGACTGGTCAGTGGTCCATCAGGAACATGGATACTGAGAAACTCCAGATAATCGCTGTCATTGGTCGAGACAATCGAATAGGCACGCGCAATCATTTTACCTTCTGGGCGCAAGCCAATCGTCACAAACTCACCATTGTTAAAGGTGAAATCGGCCGGGCGCGTCGTGGTCAGGCTAAAGGTCTTGTCCGACCACTTGCGGATGGAGGTGACGGTTTGTTCTGAATAGGGCACGGTAAAACCTCATTGTAGTCGGACTGTATCTCAACAGTCACATGCTTTCATTAAGTTAATAGTTATGTTCGAATTCACTTTCAAGGTCAAATAACATTTGTATAACAAGGTTATTTAGTGCGTGTCGTATAATAATAGTGACATGAATTATCTGTATTTATTTCATCGACGTTTCGTGTTTTTTGGTTAATTCAACAAACATTGGGGTCAGCCCTTCATCAGCGTATATGGGATCACCATACTCATCTTCAGCGACCACTTGATCACCTTTGACATACGGAAAGGCTTCCTCAACTTCATCAAGTGCCTTCGTCACCAGTTCATTTAGGATTTGTTGTTCCGTACGCGCAGGGAACAGTTCTGCTAGCGCCTTGATACGTGCATAGTCATAGGCAGTAAGCTGGACTGGTAGTTCTGTATAGATGGCCCGGTTATTGGAGCTACTTTTCCACATATTTATTAATTCTTTCATGCGGTTCATGGGTAATTCCTCTTTCACTAAATCTATCAGGGATGCTTTATGATAAAAACTGGTCATAAAAGCAATAAATAATCATTATCAAGTCTAATTCAATTTTCAGCTAATCTCGATTATAAATATTTTATATACCAAAATTTTTTTAGATAAGATTTATCCTTAACAAACTAGTTTTAGTGCTCCAAGCTGCAACCACTACATCTCAAAATTGTCACAGTAATTAAATTGTAAGGAGGTGTAGTATGGATATGCAACAAAACATGGGAAAACTGGATGTCGCAATACGTTATATACTGGGAATCGTATTGTTGGCTATTGTCGTACTGGCCGAAGGACCCTGGCGTTGGGTTGGCCTGATTGGCATTATCCCGATTGCCACTGCCGTCATTAACTGGTGCCCGATATACAGACTGTTTGGTATCAGTACGCGGGAAAGGGGGCACGGTCCAACATCAAAAACCACATAATTAGAAATTTTGTACGCGCCCGGCACAGATCCGGGCGCGATCATGCTTAGGTATACTGCTCAGGCAGCACGCGGCATATTGTGTATCATCTCTTTAAATTGTCCCCACTCCGTAGCAGCCCAGATCTCTGAACTGGCACAACCATAAGTTCGAACGATGGTCGACACCCTGGTTGCGGTTTCCAGATCGGGCGCACTAAAAATATCCAGGTAATCATACGGTCCGAGTACGGCATAATTATGTATCCATTCAACTTCGGGACACTGTTTCTGTATCTGCTTCATTACCTGCTGTTCCAGTTCTTCCAGTGCCTGCGGCGAACGCGCGGCATCGGTATCGATGCGTGTCAGCATGATAAAAGTCGTCATGACAAACCTCCTTCCTGGGAGTGTCCAGGTGTAGTGTGGATTCCAGTTGTGTCTAGGGAGGATAGTCGCGAAACGCTCAACTTGCGAATGGCCACCTCTAATGTCCACACAGCTTGTCGCTATAAAAATCATTAAGAACAGCGGGTATAAATAAAACTTTTTTGCTTAGCTCAATCACCCGCGTTAGCGTTAGAGCGGCATCACCGAGCAGTCATCACTGTTTATAGTTTCACAGGCACTTTGACACGCCGCCTGATTTAAAATTTTGAGCAGCCTATTACCATTATTATTATCATGTAGCCGGGCAAATCCGTAACGGCTTCAGCGAAATAAAGGAGGTATTCAATGGATCAGGAAAGACTACGCACAACCGCACGCACGATGGTCACTCCCGGGCAGGGGATACTCGCAATGGATGAAAGTACCCCTACCTGCGGTAAACGTCTTCAGGCTGCAGGTGTCGAGAATACCGAGGACAACCGTCGTGCTTATCGCAGCCTGCTACTGGGCACACCTGGACTGGGTGACTACATCAGTGGTGCGATACTTTATGATGAAACCATCCGCCAGAAGACAACTGGTGGCATACCCTTTCCTGACTTGATGCAAAAACAGGATATCCTGGTCGGGATTAAAGTGGATACCGGGGCCAAAGAATTTGCTTTGCACAGCGGTGAAAAGATTACCGAGGGACTGGATGGTCTACGTGAGCGTTTAAATGAATATAAAACTCTCGGTGCACGTTTTTGTAAATGGCGCGCCGTGATTACCATCGACCAGAACCTGCCCAGTCGTGCCTGTATCGAGGCCAATGCCCATGCCCTGGCACGTTATGCAGCGTTATGCCAGGAAGCCGACCTGGTCCCCATCGTCGAACCGGAAGTATTGCTCGATGGTGATCACAGTATCAACACCTGTTACACCGTCACCATTGAAACCCAACGCACGGTTTTCGAACAACTCTACCGACAAGGTGTGTACTTTGGTGGTATGGTGTTAAAACCCAGCATGGTCTTATCCGGTAAAGAAAGCAGGCAACGCGCCGGTATCCAGCAGGTTGCCGAGATGACCTTGCAGTGTCTACAGCAAACCGTGCCTGCATCGGTACCCGGGATAGCCTTCCTCTCTGGCGGACAAAGCGATGAAGAAGCTACACAACATCTGAATGCCATGAATCTCATCGCCAAGAAACAGGTTTTACCCTGGCAACTGACTTTCTCTTATGCCCGTGCCCTGCAACACGTTGCGCTTGGCACCTGGAAGGGACAAGCCGCGAACATCGAGCAGGCACAGAAAAACCTGTTGTTACGTGCGCGACTTAACGCCCTCGCCAGCCAGGGTACCTATTCCCAGGAAATGGAGCAGCAGGAAGCTGCGTAATTCCGCGTAAAGGACTCAGGGCTTTGCCGGGCGTAACTCTCCTTCTGTGCGCCCGGCTTTTTTCCCCGAGGTAAACAGTATTATGTATGCAAAACCAGAAGAACCGGAAAAAGTAACCTGTCAAGTTTGTCAACGCGAGCTACCTATCCAGGAGGCGTTGCGTGAAGAGGCCGAGGATTATGTATTCTGGTTTTGCGGACAGGATTGCCTGATAACCTGGCAACAGAACAAACCCGCACAAGACAAAGAATAAAATCGTTTAATTTAAATAATAAAGAATGCTCCGATTGCGAGACATTCTGGTTCGCTATAACCAGCGTCTTACACGCTGCCTGTAGGCACGATAGTGTTCACCAAACTTGTCTTCCAGGTAAGCCTCCTCGGGTTTGATTGCATAGTGATGTAAACACCAGGCACACAACGGCGTAAACAAAAAGATCCAGACATTCCATAACAGGATAGAAAAACCAAAACAGATGATGACCAATTGCAGGTACATGGGATTGCGCGTCACACGAAACGGTCCGTGCTCCAGGATTTGCGTGGTCGGTTTCCAGGGATTTTCACTCTGGCCACTACTACGTACCGTAAACACGGCCCAAAAACCCAGGCCCAATACTGCCGCAGCAATGATCCCCCCGCCTAACCAGTAACGGGCTGGTGTCGGTATCACAAAATCCAGTTGTAGTGGCCACCAGTATTGCATCGCCACACCAAGTAAAACTATCACCAGCGGAATAGCCGGAGGAAAGATTCGGACTGCAGCGGCATCTTTTTGTTCAGTCATGGTTCGCGCTCCCGTGACAAGCGTGACTTTTTATCAAGCTAGAATTGAGAACAAGATGATAACAATAATAGTCGATAACATTATACGCGTTTTGTCGTCAGACTAAATGAAGGCAAGCTACATGGCTATGCTTATTCACGTACCTTTGTTCAACATTTCTAATTCGTTTTTTTGTGAATATTTTAATCAGGCAGTATACCTTTGTTGATATTTTTTTGCGATGAGTAGTCCAGTAGCAACCAGAGCTGCCACGACCAGGCCAAGATCTTCATAGACCTGGAGCTGGATCGCCGCGCTCAGTCCTATCAACGACCAGATGAATGGAATAACGATTAGATACCAGGGGATCGTTTTATTCGCAAAGAGAAATACACCAAAGGTGAAGATCGTTAGCGGGCACGGTGTCACCCCAAATACCGGCATCGCTGGATAACCATGACCGAGCGAATAATTAAGGATGGGATAGATCAGCATGGCATAAACAATGAAGATCGCAACAAAAATACCAGGTGGAGTCCGTGTCATGCTAAAACGTA
>JASFLV010000177.1:0-6343 GCA_050117915.1 Thioalkalispiraceae bacterium
GTGTTGCAAAAGGGCCCACTCGCAAGGCTGGTCTGGAGACCTTAATCCTGTCTGGTTGCTTGTCCGATCAACAGACGGAGTTTATACTGCCAGCAGATTCACCGGCACTGCATTTGATTCAGCAAATTCGTGATGAAGCCCATCGATTTGCGATCAGCGGACATAGAAATCGACGTAAAAAGAAACGCTCGACATCGGTGTTAGAAGAAATTGACGGACTTGGACCAAAACGTCGTCAAAAACTACTCACCCATTTCGGTGGATTGCAGGAGGTTGCAAAAGCCGGTGTCGATGACCTGATTAGTGTGCCAGGGATCAGTAAACAACTGGCCAACAAAATTTACGAAAACTTTCACCCGGATAAATAAGCAAACACATGAAAGGTATTCCACTAACGATTCCGAACATCATCACCCTGTTTCGGATAATTATCATTCCGGTGTTTGTGCTAGCCTTTATTGCCCCGGACTATGCCTACAAGCCGATTATATTAGTATCGTTGTTCTTTCTGGCGGCTATCAGTGACTGGGTCGATGGTTTTCTCGCCCGCATGCTCCATCAACAATCTGCCTTTGGTGCCTTTCTGGACCCTGTCGCGGATAAGCTTATGGTCACCACTGCTATGGTGCTACTGGTTGTAGAACATCCACAACTGTTAATGGTGTTTCCGGCTCTGGTCATTATTGGCCGGGAAATCGCCATCTCGGCGCTTCGCGAATGGATGGCCAATCTCGGCGCGCAGACAAAAGTCAAAGTCAACTTTATTGGTAAACTGAAGACATCCAGCCAACTGCTTGCGATTGGTTTTTTGCTCTACAACGAACCCATTGGCTCATTCGATCCTAGCCTTGTTGGCTATGTCCTGCTCTATATCGCGACTGTCCTGACTCTCTGGTCAATGATTGTCTACCTGCGCGCATCCTGGTCAAGCCTGGTACAGAGCTGAAAACCTGTTCCGAAACTATTACTAAATCTTGACACCGCAGACGACCTGACTACAATACGCCTTCCTATGCGGGAATAGCTCAGTTGGTAGAGCACAACCTTGCCAAGGTTGGGGTCGCGAGTTCGAGTCTCGTTTCCCGCTCCAGATTACGGGGACAGATAGACATCTGTCCCTTATTTGTTTCAAAAAGGGGAAGAATTCACCTCTTTTTGGCTGGGTGGCAGAGTGGCTATGCACCGGATTGCAAATCCGTGTACCTCGGTTCGACTCCGGGCCCAGCCTCCATATTTGGCTATCCTTTTCGACACGGGTAGCCAAATAGAATAGACTTCGGTCTGAGTCATCCTGCCCGGGTGGCGAAATTGGTAGACGCAAGGGACTTAGATAGTTGAGCACCCTGTCTGGAAACAGCTGGTGTGAATGGCGTCAAATTCGGGGAAACCTCAGCACGTAATGGTGGTGGCAATCCCGAGCTAAGCCTTGGCACTGTTTTTACTCCGATAAGTCGGGGTTAATGCGTGGCAATTGGGGCACAAGAGGCGAAGGTTGTTTAGCCGATTGTCTTTGTTGTCCCCATTTATGTGGTCCAGCTCAAGCGGAATGGGGCGATCTAGCCATGTCGTGCTTTTACACATGACACAGCGATGTTCAAAATAGCCTTCTTTTAGGAGTCTGTTTTTGAGTTTATAAGATTGGATGGGTAATTCATTCGTCAAGTAGCTCTCGGTAGGAATACGCGCCGGTAATGATTTACCTTTGTTCCAGGCCTGACCAGTGAAATGAGATGTATCTAACGCATAGACCTTAATTGCTTTGCGTAAGACATCATAATTGCCGCCATATGGGGCGACATTAAGTGATTGCAGTACCTGGCGCATCGAGGTTGATGCTTTGACCGCTTCTTGGAGCTGTTGCAGGGTATATTTGTGCAATTTCATGTCGCGCTATTCATTGCCATGGAAAGTGTAGAGACTTGACGGCGCCTGCCTACGTTTTGGCTTTGTATGATACTAGGTCAAAATATGGTAAAGAGAAAGTCCAGACCCCAAAAGCGTTTTAAGTATGTTGCAGCGAAAGCTGTGGTGGGTATGAAAATCCCTCGGTCATTGCGACCGTGCCGGTTCGATTCCGGCCCCGGGCACCACATTTAACAAAATATTTGCAGCAGCATTTATTACTTAAAAAACAGTCTGTTACATAAGTTCACGAGAAATAAATGTGGACAATCCCAATTTGCTGTATAATTAACCAATAAAATATCCTGATGAATCAATTTGTTAATTACGTGAGTAGACGTAATGCAGTATTATTGAGTGATTAAACAACTAAGTGGTTTACAACGTGTATTACGAGTTTTTCAAGTTAAAAGAGCACCCATTTCGCCTGACCTGCGAAACGAAGTTCTTTTACCTGGGGCCAGAACATACCCATGCAAATTCAATGATGGAGTTCGCCCTGATCAAGCGCCAGGGCTTGATGTTACTCACCGGTGAAGTAGGGACCGGCAAAACAATGCTGGTACAACATTTTCTTTCACGCATAGATGAAAACCATAAAGTTGTCCTGCTCAACCAAACTCAGTTGTCTGAGCTTGAGTTTTTCCAGATGATATACCTTGAGCTGGCTGAAGAAGGTGCTCAACCAGAGGATAAGGTTCGGCTCGTCTTCCAGCAAATTGTTGAACGCATCGAGCAGCTCCGCGAGGAAGGCAAACATACCATCATTATTGTGGATGAAGCACAAAATCTTGAATTCGATATTCTGATTCGGTTATTCGAGCTTTCACAAAAACGTATTGATAATGAAAAAATATGTACCCTCTATCTGGTCGGACAAAATAAACTACGCGAATCACTGGACGATCCTGCGGTAAAAGATTTTATTTCGACAATTAATACAAAGTACCACCTTGGTCCTCTCAACCTTGAGGATATCCGCAAATATATATATCACCGATTAGCGGTTGCAGGTGGACACAAGAATGTCAATTTCGATGATGACGTCTTTCCTATAATCGAAACATATACAGGCGGGCGCCCACGTTTAATTAATGTGCTAGTCGATCATATCCTGACATACTCGTATCTTGAAGACATAAAAAAAATTAACTCCAAAGTAGTTGATGAAGCAATTAATGATCTTCAATGGCTGCCCTTTGGGGTGCGTTACGGCGAAGAACAACCGCCTAAGACTGATCAGACATTCAAAGAAGAACGAAGGCAATCTTATAAACTCGTTATCAATTCAGAGGACAAAATAACGGGTGAATATTTTATTCGCAAGAAACGAATCACCATTGGCCGCCATCGTGAAAATGATTTGCGTATTGATGACGCATTGATTAGTCGACAACATGCTCAGATCATTCAGCAGGGAAGGACTATTTATTTACGCGATCTGAATAGCACTAATGGTACCTTTGTTGGCGGTAAGCGAGTTGATATTGCGCCGTTAGAGGTTGGCACAAAGATTAAGATAGGTAGTTGCGAGTTGACGTTTACTCGTAGCACGAAGAATTCGCCTAATAAAAATACAAGCAGCAACAATGTGCTTGATTATGCAGCAACACACCATTCATAAAAGAAGTTAACTTACCATGATAGTATTTGATCTTATATGTGAACACGAACATCAATTCGAAGGCTGGTTTAAGGACGCCAGCGATTTTGTATCCCAACAAAATACGGGACTACTTACCTGTCCGACTTGTGGTACCGACAATATAGTGAAAATACCAAGCGCCAGCCATATCAACACAGGGAAAAAAGATAAGCAACTTACTGAGCTTGCTAACATTCAGCATGACGCGGCTATGCTGGTAAACAAAATCACTGAGTTCGTTACAAATAATTATGAAAATGTGGGTGATGAGTTTGCTGCAGTAACTAAAAAAATACATTATGGTCTCGAAGCAGAACGTAACATCTATGGTTCGGCAACCCTTGATGAAGCGCTTGAGCTGCAGGAAGAGGGAATTGATATCATTCCGCTTCCGGGCCCCAACAAGAAAGATAAACTTAATTAAATAGATCGCATGCATTTTAGGCTTAATCACCCACATGCGTGGGACTTATCGATTGAGCAGGCTAAAACAGTTCAAACCAAATTAGCCTCAAAGGTTATTCTTGAAGATACGTTACCAAAAACCATTGAATATGTTGCGGGCACTGACGTTGGTTTTGAGGAGAACGGGAAGACCACAAGAGCAGCAGTCGTAATCCTTGAATTTAATTCACTAGAACTAATCGACAGCGCTCTTATTAAAATCAAAACAACATTTCCCTATATCCCTGGTTATTTATCTTTCCGAGAGATTCCCGCTTTACTCAAAGCTTTTGAAAAAATAAAACTGACACCCGATATAATATTATGTGATGGACAGGGTATTGCGCACCCTCGCAGGCTGGGCATTGCTTCACATCTTGGCGTATTGCTTGATTTGCCAACAATAGGTGTAGCTAAGTCGCGCTTGATCGGTACTTACAATGAACCGGGCATGTCTAAAGGGAATCGATCTCTTTTATATGCGGGTAAAGAAAAAATCGGTTATGTGTTGCGGACAAGAGAAAATGTTAAACCACTATTCATATCGCCTGGCCATAAAATTTCAATCCAAACTGCATGTGATATTGTAATTAAATGCACAACAAAATACCGTCTCCCAGAAACAACACGTCAAGCCCACAATATTGCTTCTAATCTAAAGTGACAATATTTTCAACTTGGTGCTTCTATGTCTTCCGTCGAAGTCTGCTTTTTGACTGTTTTTGATTTGTTTTCACCCAGTAATTTCAGATATTTATAATCTGTAAGTTTTTTTCCTTGATAACTTGAAAAGGCGAATACAAGCGCTGCCGTCAGAAAATGAACTTCTGGATATTTGATTGCGAGCATACCTAATTGATCGAATGTCAAAATTGGCATGCAAAATAGTGCAATAAGAACGGTAACACCAAGCCGCAGGAGTGCTGCATATGTACCTTTTTCATCCATGTAGCTATAAAAACGATCGACAATTGCAACCAGGATAATCGTTGGTATTAATATAACTTCAGCTCCAGGATTAAATGAAAAATATGATAAAGCGGAGATGCTGAATACCATGCTTATAGCAACAAAGGTAAAGATTAGCGATAATCTTGGGGAACGAGCGAGTTTTTTTGGTAATACAGAGCGTCCTAATAAAGCTAACAATATTACAATCCCGGATATGACCAGTGTAATGACGGGTTCTGCATACACCATTGCAAGCGCAAGCAAAGCTGGCGTAAAAGTGCCATAAGGAAATAATCCAAGCACATGTCTTAGAAATGCTACAAGTAGAACACAAAAAGGCAAAATCAGGATCTTGACTAACGTTTCCCGTGTGTTTATCTCAAGCCGGGTTAAATCGAGGATATCCAGCATGTTTTTTTCGTGTTCGAGACGGACAATGCTGAGAATATCAACATCTTCAGTAATACTGTACTTCGCAGATAGTAAGCGTCCATTTTCTACGGAAAATATCTCAGATTTTTCATAATCGAACGGAATGTAGTTGGGTGGAACAATACCTTCAAAACCTTTTTCTGGATCATAGGGAATCCATAATTTATCTTCATCGTATATTTCAAGCCAGTAATGTGGCGAAGTTGTAGCTGCTTCCTCTAACACGAAACCCGCCACCAATCGTGCTGGGATATCATTGAGTCTACATAGCGCAATCATTAGCCTTACACGCCCAATATTCGTTGCTTTGTTGGCCTGAATAATATTGTTCAGTTTTGAAAATTTTTGCTTGGTGTCAATAAGCGGTTTTTGGCTGTATAAAAATATTTTCTGTATCAGTTGCTCTTTATTCTCTACGTCACGATGTAAAAACTCATTTAAATTCTTAAGCGAAGCTAAAGACAAATCCAGTTCATCATTGGATTCTATGTATTGTTGTCTTTCCAGTGGTTCAAGCTTTATTTTCTTGATCTCCGGTCGAGTCGGTATTTGGCTAAGCTGTAAGTGATATTCAATGATTAGTTGGCTTGCACCAGTACTAATTGATTTTGCCCGTAAATACCTGGTCGATGATGTACTTGAGAAAACTTTAAAATCAGGGTGATAGACTCGCTGAACGATTAATTTTTTGTAGCGACCTGTTTTTGGTCTCGCAACAAGAATCCTTGTCTCATTCTTTGTTGTCTGAAACCTGCCACTCAATGAGATCTTCCAGACAGTATCTTCAGGTAATACACTCTCTGCACCAAAATAAAGCCCACGAAATCCAGCTATCGTAATACCTAAGCCGAGGAATAAAAGTATGAGCGTTCGTTTTGTGATTTTCTCGGTTAATAATTGAACAGCCATACAAATTAATACCTTCTAATATTATTTATATCTGTTAGTATCATTATGACCAAACAGTAG
>JASFLV010000178.1:0-6268 GCA_050117915.1 Thioalkalispiraceae bacterium
AAAATCACTAACAGAATCAGCCGGATTGTAGTCACCGAACCACCAGAACCAGTCTGAGCCTTCACAGATCGCCAGCTGGATTTCGATTTGTTCGCGTTCCTGTTCTGTAAACTGTTTTTGTTGAAGAGCGGTATCCACGGCACATTTGGCTTCACATAACATGTCCCAGCCCTTGTTTTTATCCTGGCTGCCAATCCAGGTCGAGAAAGTACCATACACCCAACTACCCGCTACTACCCGATCGAGGGTTACCGGCAGGTATTGCTTGTTCAGATACTCTGAATAGGTTGTTAGATTGATGCCTGGGTGCTGGCTTAGCTCTGCATACAGAGCACTCAAAAAATGATATCCATTCTCCGGGTAAAACTCCCAGGCATTTTCACCATCGAGAATAATCGAAACAATCGCGCGCTCGTCGTCTTTACAGGCCTCAGCAATGTTTTCCAAATGATGGATCATATTGGCGACGGCATCATCCGCATGCCAGGTCGCATAGTTAAAACCAATCAGATCAGACAGGCCATCATCCCGAAAAAAACATGTGGCAGATTTGTCCTGAAAACGATATGGCAAATGTAGAATATTGTTATTCTCCCCCTGCTCTTCATTATTCAGGCTATTACGTAAAACGGTTTCACCACTCGCCAACCACTTGAAACCATTTTGGGATAGAACCTCGACTGTTTGCTCACTAACACTGCCTTCAGAGGGCCAACAGCCTGCAGGTGTAAAGCCAAAATAGTGTTCAAATACCTCATTGCCCTTCTTAATGTGCCAGTCGACCCGTTCTGCACCACCAGGATAACTTCGGCAGTTGGGCAACTCCGCCTCCGGCATGGCTTCATGGGTAGTATTAATGTCAAGCAATAACGGTAGAATAGGATGTGCAAAAGGTGTTACCGAGAGTTCAATCCTGCCCAATTTGGCCAGGTTTCGGTAGCGATCAATGACGTTACTACATAGCTCGCCAATAATCTTTAATAATTCACAACGATCCTGCAGACTAAAGGCGGTGCCCTTTTCGATGAGCTTGCGAATACGCAAGTCTGCTCTTCTCACCGTTTCACCTATCCAGGCCAGATGGAACCACATCAATAAATCGGCAAAATACTGGTCGTGCAAATAAATAATGGCATCCGGGTGTTTCTCAAGGTAATCGGCATGTTCTGCCAGGCGTTGATAATCGGGATTCCGTTGAATAAGCCGTTCTTCATTGGCCCGCAAACAATGCTTGATTAAGGTCAGCTTGGCTTCTGACGATTCGGGATGTACAGGCTGAACCAGTGCATCCAGCATTGCATCCTTGATTTCCTGTCCATGAGCAAGATAACCTTCGATCTGCTGCGCATAATCATCAATTTGCAACAGGAGTGTCGGGGTAAAATTGACAACCGCTTTTGCATGTTGATTGGCTTCCAGGTGTGCAGCCATATCAATATAGTCTTTAATGACATGTAGATAGGTCCAGGGTAAATGGTACTGCCCTGTGCGTACGTCCTTGTATTCCGGTTGGTGCATGTGCCAATACAACACGACGTCCAGTTTATTGTTATCGGACATGATGAAGCTCCTGGCCTAACATTTCTGGAATGACTAACACAATCCCCTTGGCTGAGACATAAAAGCGTTTCTTGTCCTGTTCATGGTCCAGACCAATTTCCATACCAGCCGGAATATCACAACCCTTATCGATGATTGCATTCTTGATTTTACAATGTTCACCAATGGTTACCTCGGGCAGCGCCAGGACACCATCGATATCGGCAAACGACTGCACTTCAACATTGGAAAACAACACCGAGTTGCGTACCCGCGCACCGGAGATAATACAGCCGCCAGAGACCATGGAGTTAATTGCCTGGCCACGACGGATATCATCGTCAAATACAAACTTGGCCGGCGGTAGCTGTTCCTGGTAGGTCCAGATCGGCCAGTCCTGGTCATATAGATTCAGCTCTGGCGTCACTTCGATCAATTCCATATTGGCCTGCCAGTAGGAATCGACGGTCCCCACATCACGCCAATAACCTTTTTTATGGGTGACCGGGTCACGAAATGAATAGGCATAAGCATGGTATTTTTCAATAATATTAGGAATCACATCCTTGCCAAAGTCGTGTGAGGAATTTCTCGAGTCAGCGTCACGAATCAGTTGTTCAATCAAAAAGTCTTTATTAAAAATATAAATACCCATAGAGCATAAGGCCATGTCAGGGTCACCAGGCACATGTGCCGGCTTATCTGGCTTTTCAGTGAAGCTCTTGACGCGCCAATTATCATCGACTCCCATCACACCGAAAGCACTGGCCTGTTGAATCGGCACCTCGATACAGCCGATGGTGATATCGGCAACCGAATCTACATGTGCTGCCAGCATCGCACCGTAATCCATTTTATAAACGTGATCCCCTGCCAGGATCAGCACATATTCGGGGTTATGGTTGCGGATAATATCAATATTCTGAAAAATGGCATCGGCGGTGCCCGCATACCATGAGGTCTCAATGCGTTGCTGGGCCGGTAACAGTTCGACAAACTCACCAAACTCACCACGGAACATCCCCCAACCCTGCTGGATGTGGGTAATCAACGAGTGCGCCTTGTACTGAGTCAGCACACCAATGCGCCGAATCCCTGAATTGATACAATTGGAAAGTGGAAAATCGATAATCCGGAATTTACCGCCGAATGGGACCGAGGGTTTAGCGCGCCACATGGTGAGATGTTGTAACCTCGATCCACGCCCCCCTGCCATAATCAGGGCTAATGTGTCACGAGTCAGGCGACTAACAAAACGTGGTGATCGATTATGGCGCACGTCTATTCCTTGTGTAATAAAAATCTGTGCATGTCTAAATTATATTACAGGTATTTAGCAAGTTACTTGCCAGAAAACTATCATGGCACACTCTGCATGGGATTCATTGATATATCACATAAAAAAGCAATTTATTTTGTTAAACTGCGTGCTCATTACCTGTACTATAGTTGAAGGTGCATTTATTTCGCTACATTATTGCTCAGGTATTCCCCGGCTTGCACTTAATTAATGCATAAACTTTAAAGATTATACTAAGTTTACTATGGTTTTATGACAGCTAACTCTCAGCCAACTTATTGATAGTGGTGGACTTTCAGGCTGAACAGTCTTTCACCAATAATGAGCACAGGAATTGCAGACCTTAATACAACCAGTAAAATTAGTGGACTCATTAACCCCAACACGCAGGCAATATGAAAAAGAGAATTTCCGGTAGTCCCGTCGACAAAGACAGCTCAGAGATATTGAGTGACGATCTCCAGCGCCTGCTGAATGCCCGACACTATGACCCATTCAGCGTTTTAGGGCTTCATCAACGCGGTGACGAGGCGCTGATACGCACGATTATGCCGCACACCCAACATCTGAGTATAAAAGAAACGGGGCAAAGCCTCAGCCGCATTGCAAACACCGACCTCTTCGAATGGCGCGGCGAGCCTGACACCGTGCCCAGGTATTACACACTGGTCAGAACCGACGACCAGGGTCATCAGCATGAATTTCATGACCCCTACACATTCCCGCCGCAGCTGTCAGACTTTGATTTGGAGTTGTTCCAGGCGGGCCAGCACTTACACATTTATAACATCCTCGGTGCACATGTCACGGAAGTCGACGGTATCCGTGGGGTCCGCTTCGCAACCTGGGCACCAAATGCAGAACGTGCCAGTGTCATCGGTGACTTCAACCGCTGGGATGGCCGCTGTCACCCAATGCGTTCGCGGGGCAGCTTCGGGGTATGGGAGATTTTCATTCCCGGCCTGGCAGAAAATACGTTATACAAATTCGAAATACGTAACCGCGAGAACGCTTCGATCAACACAAAGTCGGACCCCTATGCTCAGGCCTGTGAATTACGCCCCCGTACTGGTTCCATTGTTAATACGACTGACTATGCATGGCAGGATGACAACTGGTTGCAGCAAAGACAGGAAAATGCCTGGCTACACCAGCCGATGAGCATCTATGAGGTGCATCTTGGTTCCTGGCGAAAAAGCCAGGACGGGTACTTCCTCAATTATCGGGATATTGCGCATCAACTGGTTGAGCATGTCAAACAGCTTGGGTTTACTCATATTGAACTACTACCGATAACGGAACATCCACTGGATGCTTCCTGGGGTTATCAGACAATCGGTTATTTTGCTCCGACCGCCCGTTTTGGCACACCCGATGATTTTCGTTATTTCGTCGATTATTGTCACCAAAATGGGATCGGCGTCTTTCTGGACTGGGTCCCCGCACACTTCCCGAAAGACGAACATGGCCTGGCCTTTTATGATGGTAGCGCACTCTATGAGCACGCAGATCCACGCCAGGGGGAACACCCCGACTGGGGCACACTAATATATAACTATGGCCGCAATGAGGTGCGGAATTTTTTAATCAGTAGTGCAATTTACTGGTTAAAGGAATTTCACATCGATGGTCTGCGAGTCGATGCCGTTGCCTCCATGTTATACCTCGATTACTCACGCGAAAACCAGGACTGGTTGCCAAACATTCATGGTGGCAACGAAAACCTTGAGGCAATCCATTTTTTGCGTGAACTCAATATTGTTACCCATCGTGAATATCCTGGTACCGTCGTCATGGCCGAAGAATCGACTGCCTGGCCACAGGTTACCCGCCCGGTGGATATCGGTGGCCTTGGGTTTTCCATGAAATGGAACATGGGCTGGATGCATGACACCCTGGAATATATATCCAAAGAACCGATCTATCGCACCTACCATCATGACAGTCTCACCTTTGGCCTGCTCTACCTGTTTACAGAGAATTTTGTTCTGCCCTTTTCCCATGATGAGGTTGTCCACGGTAAATCCTCGATGATTTACAAGATGCCGGGCGATGAATGGCAGCGTTTTGCAAATCTGCGTTTACTCTACACCTATATGTATACCTACCCGGGCAAAAAACTGTTATTCATGGGCTGTGAATTCGGTCAGGGCAACGAATGGAACTTCAATACCGCGCTTGACTGGTATGTCCTTGATTACCCATTGCACCAGGGGCTGCAAAAGCTGGTGGCTGATTTAAACCAGCTCTACCGCGCAAATCCTGCGCTACATTATTATGACTTTGATCATCAGGGCTTTGAATGGATCGATTGCCATGATTCTCAACAATCTGTCATCAGTTACCTGCGTAAAGCCGGCGAGCGCTATGTGGTTGTCATCCTCAATTTTACCCCGATACCCCGGCACGCTTACCGCATTGGAGTTCCCCAGGCTGGCAAGTATAAAGAAATCTTCAATTCTGACTCGGAATATTATTCAGGCAGTAACGTTGGGAATAACGGTGAGCTAGCTAGCGAACCTGTCTCCTGGATGAACCGTGATCATTCCATCTCGTTAAGCCTGCCACCATTGGGTTGTGTGCTGCTTGAATACCTTGAAAACTAATTCATGCCGCGCCATCAAATTCTATTTGCTAGTAGCGAAGTCTACCCCCTGATCAAGACCGGGGGGCTTGCTGACGTTTCCGGTAGCCTGCCCCACGTCTTACACAAGATGGGCCATGGCGTACAGGTCATTCTCCCGGCCTACCAGGCGGTTATGAGTAGGCTTAAACAGCCGGCCAAAACCTGCCTGGAAACCAGCATTCTGAATTATTCGGTCAGCCTCAGGCAGACCTCCTTACCTGGCACACGCGTGCCGGTTTTGCTGGTTGATTGTCCGGCATTATTCGGGCGCACGGGCAATCCTTACCTGGATGAGAGCGGTGAACCCTGGCCGGATAATGCCAACCGTTTTACTGTGTTCAACCGTATGATCTGTTCCGTGGCACTGGATCGTTGTGGCCTGAACTGGCAACCGGATGTGGTCCATTGTAATGACTGGCAGACTGGCCTGGTCCCGGCACTGTTAGAGCAGGAAAAACATCGTCCTGCGACTGTATTTACGATCCACAACCTGGCCTACCAGGGCATTTTTGATCGAACCATCTTCGAAGAACTTCAGTTACCTGAACACTTCTGGCACTATGAACGACTCGAGTATCATAATCAGTTCTCATTTATCAAAGGAGGACTGGTCTATGCCGATCGGATCAACACAGTCAGTCCCAACTATGCCCATGAGATCCAGACTGATGAATTTGGCCATGGCATGCAGGATTTATTACAACACCGTCACCATCGATTAAGTGGCATTATTAATGGTATTGATACCAGGGTCTGGAATCCGGGTAGCGATGACCTCATCGCCGCGAAGTACAACCGTAAAA
>JASFLV010000179.1:0-6237 GCA_050117915.1 Thioalkalispiraceae bacterium
AGCGCGTAACGCTGAGCCTTTCTCGTTTGAACCAGACTCCCTTGATGCGGTGATTTTGAGTCATTCACATATTGATCACTCTGGACGGATCCCGTATTTGATCAAGTCTGGTTTCAGTGGTCCTGTCTATACTCATCGCGCCAGTGTCGATCTGTGTGAAATCATGTTGCGGGATTCGGGATTTATCCAGGAAAAGGATGCAGAGTGGGAAAATCGCAGGCGGGAGCGAAAAGGTATGGATCTGATTGAGCCACTCTATACCGCCAAGGATGCAGAACAGGCAATGAGTAGCTTCAGGGCTATTGAGTATAATAAAAGCGAAACCATTCTACCCAACATCGATTTGGTGTTACATGATGCTGGCCATATTCTGGGTTCCTCTATTGTCGAGGTGACGGTTACCGAAAATGGGATTCGAAAAAAACTGGTTTTTAGTGGTGACCTGGGACAATCTGGAGTTCCAATATTACGGGATCCTGCCACGCTAAAGTATGCAGATGTACTGTTACTGGAAAGTACTTACGGTGATCGTTGCCACAAGGATCAGGTTGATACTTACAATGAGGTTGCTGACGTCTTTAGTAAAGCCAACGCAAAAGAGGGATTGATATTAATCCCGGCCTTTGCTGTGGGCCGAACCCAGGAAATGCTATATCTGTTTGCCAGGCACTATGATGAATGGAGTCTCGATCGCTGGAAAATATTCCTGGATAGTCCGCTCGCAATCAGAGCGACCGAGGTCTATGAGAAACATCAGCGTATCTATGACAAAGAAGCAGCTGCATTTTATGGTAAAGCTGGCTTCAAGGACCTGTTGCCAAATCTACGCTATACACGCACATCGGAAGAATCTATGCAGCTCAACCAGATTCACTCGGGGGCGATTATCATTGCTGGAAGTGGTATGTGTACCGGTGGTCGCATTACCCATCATTTGAAGCACAATGTCTGGCGTAATCATGCGCATGTGATGATCGTCGGCTATCAGGCAATGGGTACCACGGGGCGTGCCCTGGTGGATGGTGCATCCCATATCCGGCTGTGGGGTGAGACAATTCGAGTAGCGGCGCAGATTCATACGATTGGAGGCTTATCGGCCCATGCCGATCAAAAAGATTTGCTGAACTGGCTGGGACACTTCGATAACTCGCCCGAGATCTACCTGGTGCATGGTGAACAGGATGGCCTGACCGGCTTACAGGTCGCCATCGAGCAAAATTACACCAGCAAGGTCAGCATTGCTGAGCCGGGCATGTCCATACAGTTTTAACTGATCTTGTCTAACATATTGTTATTGTTATATTAATTGGTTAGTAAGTTTTGCTGGAATAGAATAAGTTCTCAGCTTTTTACTGGTGCATACGATATATAAAGTATGTCTGAAGAACTTGAGAAACACAGTCTCAGTGACTGGGTACGTTACCTGAATGAAGAAGAAATGCCAGTCTTTGCTCATACGGCGCGAAGTTTGGCGGCTGTGTCAGGCAAAATTGATACGCCGGTTGCAGAATTATCCCACCTGATATTACAGGATAGCTCAATGACCGCCCGGGTTCTGCGCCTGGCAAACAGTGTCTATTACAATCCAGCAGGCAAACCAATTAATACCGTGAGTGTTGCGATTCTGATGCTGGGTTTTAATGAAGTGCGAAGTATCGCCCTGTCGATTGCCATGATCGATACTATCCTACGTGGGATCCAGCATGAGCATGTTGTCGAAGAAATGGCACGATCACTCCATGCTGCTGTCCAGGCCAAAGCTATTGCCAAGGCGCGCGGTGTCAAGGACATTGAGGAGGTATTTATCGCTGCACTTTTATTCAGACTGGGTAATATGGCCTTCTGGTGCTTCCCGCGCCGTGCGGCAAGCACGCTTGATGCGGAGTACAGCGTGGTGAATAACGAGGCAGACGCAGAAATAAAAATTCTGGGTTTTAAACTCTCACAGTTAAGCGCAGCGCTGAATGATGAATGGCACCTGAGTCGTCTCTTGAGTGAGATGTTTAATGACAAGAAACGAGTTGATGCTCAGGTCTCGGATATCGATCAGGCCTATGACCTGGTCAATGCGGTTGAGGAGGGCTGGGGTTCAATTAATACCCGGGAGACGATCAAGGCAATTGCAGAGCGAACATCGTTAACCTTCGAAGACACGATGGAAATGGTTCAGCAAAGTGCCAAGACAGCCGCACAAACTGCTATTGAATATGGTGCTGTCAATGCCGGTAAGATGATCAACCTGCCAGAAAAGATTGATCTTGAAATGAAAGCGTTTGGGCAGGATAAGCAGAGTTTTGAACCGGATCTAAACCTGCAACTGGGAATCTTACGCGAACTGACAATCATGTTGCGCGATAAAGTCGATTTAAATACTGTCCTGGGAACAGTGCTGGAAGGAATTTATCGTTCTTTAGGCATGGATCGTACTGTGCTTGCCTTTATTAATCCTCAAGAGAATCTGTTAAAGGCCAAGTATGTGTATGGTAAAGATAGCACACGTTTTGAAAACTGTTTTGAATTTACGATTGCTGACAAGGAGGCGAATTTGTTGGCGAATATCGTGTCGAGAAAAGAGAGTTTCTGGCTGAATAAAACCAATATTGAAAAATACAATAAACTTATTAATACCCAGGTAAAAAAATGCCTGGGGGTATTGGAGTTCTTTGCTATGCCGCTAATCATTGGGGGAACGGTCAAAGGTCTTATCTATGCAGATTGTAAGCAGTCAGGACGGCGGCTCAAGCAAGAGGATTTTCAGACCTTCTGTCATTTCTGTGAACACGCCAATATCGCACTGGATTTACTCGCCAGTCGTCAGTCATAAATAGCCACTACGTAGGTATTTGGGCGATTCGGTATCGCGCTGCATTCTCTGCGTAATCGTCAATATTCAGTGTAAATTCAGTGAGTTATACAGGACTAATAATTTACGTTCGGTTACCGATATAAGTGTATGGGACCTTCATTTTGTTAAACCTATAGGGATTTATCATGGCTACAGTAGAGACATTATTATCCAACAAGCCCAAGGCTATCTGGTGTATCAGTCCGGCAAGTAGCGTGTATGATGCGATCAAGTTAATGGACGAAAAAGGGGTAGGCGCCCTGGCGGTGACACATAACGATAGTCTGGTTGGAATACTCTCGGAACGTGATTACGCTCGTAAAGTGATTCTAAAAGGGCGTTCATCGCAGGATACCAGCGTCGATGAGATCATGACACGGAATGTATTGTATGCGGTACCGGAACAAGATATTGAAGATTGCATGGTGATGATGTCTGAGCACAACGTTCGGCATATGCCGGTTCTGCGAAACCAGATCCTAATCGGAATGATTACCCTGGGTGACGTAGTAAAGGAAATCATCAAGGAACAAAAAATCAAAATTAAACATCTTGAGCAGACAATTAGCTGGGGCGAGTCCTACTAGCTGATTTCGCGACTTGAAATTCTGTAATAATATCTAAGTAATACAGACTCGGTAAGAACTATTGACATCAGATTCTTTCTGACCGTCAAGGGTACTGATGCAGGTTGGGCTTTATAACAAAGCTGGTTTAAATTGGTCATTAACTTTGTATCAATGCAAGCAACAGATGTTGAGATCTGGTTAAACCACCTGCTCGGGGTGGTATTGGCAGGGTGTCCGTTTGCCATGGATAACAAAGCAATCGCTTTTCTGAGATCATGAATCGAGCAGTCAGGTGATAATAATTTGATAGCCTGCTGACGTAGACTAAGTCGTTTATATATCTTAACAAAATATTTAAATAACCTGATAAAGTAGTAGCTAACAATCACGGCAGACATTATCAGAAAACTCCAGACTAACCATTTATTCAGTGCGAGTGTATGTATTGCTGGAGAGTCCCTGGTCATCAGTCTTCCACTATCAGGTTCAAAGAAGGCAAGCTTAAAATCTTCGAGCTGCGCATAACCCTGGTTAAGTGGTTTAAACGGGATCCTGTAGTCGACACGACTGACAATACCATTTGTCTTATTGGTTTGTGATGTCCGTGTGGTTTCCGGGTAAAATCTGACATCGCTGCTACTGCGAACCTGTTGCGTCATATCAGGCATAAAGTCTGTTAACAGGTTTTGACCGATAAGACTGAACTGATAGTTTGTCAGTCGGCCCTGTATCAAATAGCGTTGTTGATCAGCGTGTTGAAGAGCCAGTTGACCGACCGGAATCGTTGAGGGTATATAGACAGGCAGGGGTTTGACCTCCAGGACAATCGGTCGATGGAAAAAGCGATGGGTGACAACCCCATCGCGTGTCAAAGTCAGTGGTGGTAATTTTATCTGTTGTTTACCGGCAGTCAGAGCAAAGAATGCCCAGCCAGTAGTATAGTGATGTGTAAGCTTCTGCTCATCCTGATAAGTAGATTGTGACTTCAGAACTTGTGCGATTAGATCCTTGCCCTCAACCGGGTCGGTGTTAAATTGTGCGTCGGGCATTAAAGTCTCTACCCTGAATGTAAACAATACCTGCTGACGTGTCCAGGGCTGGTGAGTGGATAATTGGCTGCCAACCACGATGGGTGTGCCAGTTTTGTTATCAACAGGCATCGCGACCTGTATAGGGATAAACGTACTCTTTACGCCATTAAAGAATAGAGTTGGAATCATTAATTTACCTTGTTGGTAAGGACTGAGGCGAAGTTTCCAGCTCTGGCCGCCATTGCGCTGGTCGTCGCTGATATTGTTATCTGTATTCACATGAAAGTCCTTGCTTAGCTCATCGAGATTGATCGAATCCAGTCGGGGTAAGCTTACATTGGTAGTCAGGGTGAGCGAAAAAGATTTACCTAATTGAATCCTGTCGGTGGATACAGCGGCAGAAAACTGCACCTCAGCGAAGAGGTTCCCGGTAAACAGTAACAGCACGGAGAAAATGAATATTTTACAGTTATGTTTTACCATGGCTTGATACCCGGCAAGGTTTTCGGTTGCTTGAGTGTGGCCTCGAAATCTTCTTCGATTTCGAACATACGTTGCCAGAGATCTGATTCGTTGCTCTGGATTTTTAAATTACGTTGTTGTAATTCCTGCAGACTGGTGATCTCGTAACTCCAGGCCTCGTCTTTTCGGCGCTCAACCTTTTCGGAGGCCAGGCTAGATTGTTCCAGTACCATGGGTACTTCTGCAGCGCTGTGTCTATTAAGCTGATCTATGTGGGTGATATCCTGTTTCGTCTCGCTATCCCCCAGAGATACTTTACCGCTGGTAATATCCATCTCGTCAGGAGCATCTGCCAGGCGCGGGCCTTTACCCTGACGCGGAGCGGTAACACGTTCAGAATCATGCTGTTGCTCTTGTAAGGCAACAGCATAGTCGAGGTTGATTCGCGCCGGGGTAAAATCTTGTTGATAGCGTAAAACGTCACGATAAAGGCGTTCCGCTTCGGTATAGCGAGCGAGTCTGTAATAACAGTTGGCCAGGTTAAATATGGCCTGAATGCGTTGTTGATCGGAATTGGCATCGAGGGTGGCCTGAATGTACTGAGGGATCGCAAGTTGGTAGTCTTGTAACTGGTAAGCCATGTTGCCCTCAGCCAACCTGCCCCTGTAGCCCGGCACCCGGGCAAAGGCGGTTTTGGCTGCCTGATAATCACCCTGTTGGTATTGTTCATAACCGATTTTATAGTAATCAGTCTGGTTGGCAGCCTGAGCTGGAAGTGAATGAGTAACACTGAGAACTAGTCCAATAGTGGTTAGCCATACAGTGGTTGTGCTATGAAATTTAAGTTTGTCCAGTGAAGGCAGCCAAACACCAAGTAAAAGGAAAACAAAACCAGCAATGGCATAGGCATGGTATTTTTCCTGCCATAGTATTTGTTCAGTCTCATCCCGAGTGCGTTCCTGAAATGCAAGTTGGGCAATGCCGTTGGTATAAAGTGTATGCCAGTCACTATTATCTTCAGAGCTTGATGAATATTGACCATTGCCGATATTTGTTAACTTGGTTAATAGGTCGCGATTTAAACGGGAGACGATGCCTTGATTTTTATGCTTAAGCCAGCCAGCCTGTTCGGTGAGTAACGGGGCACCCTGTGTCGTTCCAATTCCCAGTGCATAGAGGCGAAGATTGTGCTGTTTCAGGCTGCTGGCAAGAGCAGTGATTGAAGCTTGTTGTTGCAAAGCAGTGAGATTAACTTCGCCATCACTGACAATAAGGATGCCGCGGGGGAGCACAGTTGATTGCGAAGCAGGTTGTCTGGCAAAAAATTGAA
>JASFLV010000180.1:0-6165 GCA_050117915.1 Thioalkalispiraceae bacterium
CTCGTCCAGGCGCAGGCCTTCCACGTAGGGCCAGTCCAGCACCCGCCTCCGCACACCCGGCATTTCGCTCTTGCGCTCCAGGGTAGTGAATTTGACGAATTTGGCCCTGGAGGTCGGCTGAAAGCGCTTAATCAGATCGGCCAGGGGAAATCCGATCCAGGGAATCACCATAGACCAGCGTTCAACACAACGTAAGCGGTAGATCCGCTCCTCCAGCGGGTGAGGCTTGATGATATCTTCGAGGGCATAGCTCCCGGGCTTTTCAACATGTCCAGCAATCGTAATAGACCAGGGATCGACGGTTAATTGTTGTGCTTCTCTGGCTGGTGAATATTTGTCCGTGCCAAACTCATAAAAATTGTTGTAATTGGTAATGTCTTTATAAGGCGTGAGCTCCTCATCAATTCGATACTGCTGCAGCTTATTGAACGAGAGTGGCTTATTGCCATAGCCTGCCTGGGCCTTACTCAGCAAGGTTGGCATGAGCGCCAGCCCTGCCATGGATTGCATAAACCGACGACGGTTCAGGTAAGTTTCTTTATCAGTGATCTCTGATGAAGGAATATCGGACGGGCGTTTAATCAGCATAACCACTCCATTTACATCTTTAATAATGAGTTATTTAGTTGGAATCCGAGTCTAACCAAAAGTTCAGGTCGGGTTGTCACAAAACTATAAAATCCCTCTCGAATGTATCGGCAAGATTTGCAAAAGTTAGATGCAAATCAGAAATTGCGCTAATATCTAGGCCCAACATCCTAATAACTATATTCAACGATGTCTGAACAACGCTCGATTAACAGCACCCTGGTCCAGGTCAGCAAGGCCAAAGGGGAAACCCGCACTTTTCAGATCTATGATGAAAAGTTTCTGGATGTCACCATTGATAACCTGTTTGGGCAAAAGAATTACCAGTTAAATCTGTGCATGCTAGAGCCCTGGCCGGTACGCAACCGGGAATTCTCCTGGCGCTGGCTTTTGAGTATGGCCTACTTTGCTCTGGCCGCGTTGGCCTACATCTTGTACCTGATAAACAACCCTAGTAGTGAAATGCTCAGTCGCCTGATTCCCTTCTTTGTGATCTTTATCCTGCTGTTACTGGGTTCCCTGTTGATGTTTCTCTATCGATCACCCAATGTGACCGAGTTTCGCAGTCGCTACTGTGGCTGTGTACTGGTGGGGCTGCTCTATGCCAATCCTAACAAAGAACAGTTCAATAATTTTGTCGAGGAATTGAAAAACCGGATCCTGGCGGCCAGCCAGTCTGTCAGGATTGATAAACATCGCATGCTGATCAACGAGATCACCAAGTTACGCCGATTGCGCAATGAAAATATCATAACGGAACGCGACTATGTGGCCGCGTCGCGTCGCATTCCAAATATGAAAGCCTAAATTAAGTCCTGAAGCGGCGCTGGCTTTAATAAAAATTCCCGCTTTGTCGAAATACATCCCTGTATTTCGCCTTTCAGGCGCACTACGTGCGACCAAAAACGCTCCTGGCGTTGTTTTTGTCTCCTTTCTTTTTGCCTCGCCTACAAGGACGTAGGCGAGGAGCGTGAGCAGGACGCGGAAGCTTCGCCATCATCCACTTGAGGACTTAATTATCATTGTAAGATCAGGCTGCGGCGGCTTTTTTGCTGCTCTTACGAAATGTCAGCTTGTCGTCATCCAGGTCTACATCGATCACGTCACCCGGTAGAAACTTACCCGCCAGAATATCCTGTGCTAGTGGATTCTCGAGCTGTTGCTGGATCGCACGTTTGAGTGGACGTGCTCCGTAAACAGGATCAAAACCGGCTTCACCCAGTTTATCCAGAGCAGTCTCACTGACCTCAAGCCCCATATCACGGTCTTTAAGACGTTTACGTAGATAATCGATCTGAATATTGGCAATCGAGCGGATCTGCTCTTTCGCCAGGGGATGGAATACCACCACTTCGTCAATCCGGTTGATAAACTCAGGGCGGAAGTGTTGCGTGACACTGTCCATTACCGCAGCCTTCATGGCTTGGTAGTTTTCTTCCCCAGACAGTTCCTGAATCTGTTGCGAGCCGATATTCGATGTCATCACGATAACCGTGTTGCGGAAGTCCACCGTCCGCCCTTGCCCATCCGTCAGCCGACCATCATCCAGTACCTGTAACAGGACATTGAAAACATCTGGATGAGCCTTTTCAACTTCATCAAGCAGAATAACTGAATAAGGCTTGCGGCGGACGGCCTCGGTCAGATAACCACCCTCTTCATAACCCACATAACCGGGAGGCGCACCAATCAGACGGGCTACCGAGTGTTTTTCCATAAACTCAGACATGTCGATACGGACCATCGCTTCTTCGGTATCAAACAGGAAGGTAGCCAGAGACTTGGTCAATTCGGTTTTACCCACACCGGTGGGGCCCAGGAACAGGAAAGATCCATTGGGACGGTTTGGATCCGCCAGGCCCGCACGGGAGCGACGGATGGCATCAGAAACAGAGGTCACCGCCTCATCCTGACCAACAACACGCTGATGCAAGGCTTCTTCCATTCGCAACAACTTGTCGCGTTCACCTTCGAGCATTTTCGATACCGGGATACCCGTCCACTTGGAAACCACTTCTGCGATTTCTTCGTCAGTCACCTTGTTGCGCAGGAGTTTGGTCTCCTGCATTTCTGCCTGTGCCGCCATATCGAGTTGTTGTTCCAGTTCCGGGATACGGCCATATTGCAACTCGGACATACGTGTCAGATCACCGGCACGGCGTGCAGTTTCCAGTTCTATGCGGGCCCGTTCAAGTTCTTCCTTGATATGCTGAGTACCCTGTAGCGAGGCCTTCTCGGCAGTCCAGATCTCTTCGAGATCCTTGTATTCGCGTTCAGCCTTGTCAATTTCTTCCTGTAAATTCTTGAGACGCTGCTTGGAGGCCTCATCAGTTTCCTTATTCAGTGCCTCACGTTCAATTTTCAACTGGATCAATTTACGATCCAGGCGGTCCATGGTTTCAGGCTTGGAGTCTATCTCCATGCGAATCCGGCTGGCCGCCTCATCGATAAGGTCAATCGCCTTATCCGGTAATTGCCTGTCAGTTATATAACGGGTCGACAAGGTTGCAGCCGCAACAATTGCCGGGTCTGTGATATTCACACCATGATGAACTTCATACTTTTCTTTCAGGCCACGCAGGATTGCGATCGTGGCCTCGACCGAGGGCTCGTCAACTAACACTTTCTGGAAACGACGTTCAAGAGCCGCATCTTTTTCAATATATTTACGATATTCATCCAGGGTAGTAGCGCCGACACAATGCAGTTCGCCTCGTGCCAGAGCAGGTTTTAACATGTTGCCGGCATCCATCGCCCCTTCGGCTTTACCGGCACCAACCATGGTATGGATTTCATCAATAAACAGAATGATCTGACCTTCCTGTTTCGCCAGGTCATTGAGGACAGCTTTTAAACGTTCTTCGAACTCACCACGGAATTTGGCACCGGCGAGTAAGGAGCCCATGTCCAGTGACAGCACCCGCTTACCTTTTATACCTTCGGGGACTTCGCCATTGACAATACGCTGAGCAAGACCTTCTACAATGGCCGTCTTACCCACACCGGGTTCACCAATCAGCACCGGATTATTTTTAGTTCGTCTCTGTAAGACCTGCACCGCACGGCGGATTTCATCATCACGGCCAATAACCGGATCGAGCTTACCCTGTTCAGCACGTTCAGTAAGATCAATCGTATATTTTTCCAGGGCCTGGCGATGTTCTTCTGCATTGGGGTCGTCAACCTTCTGGCCGCCGCGTATTTTTTCAATGGCCTGCTCGACGGCTGTTTTGCTGGCACCTGCTTTACGCAGGATATCACCAACCTGGTGCTTATCATCGATCAGAGCGAGGACAAACAATTCGCTTGAGACAAACTGATCTTTGCGCTGTTGTGCCAGTTTATCGGTTTGATTCAAAAGACGCGCCAGGTCATTGGAAATATGCAGATCGCCGGCGGCCCCTTCAACGGAAGGTAAATGTTCAAGCGCTTCTCCCAGCTGGGAACGCAGTAAATTGACGTTGGTCCCGGCCATTTGTAGTAAGTGGCGCACGGTCCCGCCTTCCTGATCTAACATTGCAATCAACACATGCAGTGGTTCTACAATCTGGTGATCACGGCCAAGGGCGATACTCTGCGCATCCTGCAGGGCTAACTGAAATTTACTGGTTAATTTATCCATCCGCATGAGAAACCTTCCTCATTAATAATCTTAATAACATTTCCATAAATGTATAGGGTTTCACTATCAGACTTTCAAGCAAATCTGGTACTGATCCGGATCAATTCTTTACCGATGAGGACAGGGTCTGGTCAGGCGCTGCGCTGCTTCGCCTGATTAAGAGTGGATTTTGTGGCGTGGGGACTGACATCAACTTCAGGATAGAGCTGATCAAGGCAGATGCTGTAACCGGGTTTTTGTACGATGCGTACGTGTTGTCGGCTGAATTCACTGGCATTATGCAGGCCACAGGAATAGGCGATGACATCCAGTTCATGATTCACCCAATGTGCATAATTAGCGACTCGCTTACCCTTATCCGTAACCACCAGCCCCTTTTGCAGTCGTTTATTGTGTGTCGTAATCCCCGTTGGACAGGTATCCCGGTGACATTGCAACGACTGGATGCACCCGAGGGCAAACATATAACCCCGAGCGCTCACGGCAAAATCCGCCCCCATGCACATGGCCCAGGCCACATCCGCCGAGGTCACCAGTTTGCCAGACGCAATGACCCGGATACGTTCAGACAGGTTATACCTCGCCAGGGTATCGACAACAATCGGTAAGGATTCTTTTAATGACAGGCCAACATGATCGATCAACACCTGGGGCGAGGCACCGGTTCCTCCCTCACCTCCATCAACAGTGATAAAATCGGGCGCAAACTCCAATCCCTTACGCTGGATTGCTTCACATAATTCCTGTGGAAACCGTTCCGAACCAAACACTGCCTTGAACCCAACTGGAAGCCCGGTGATTTCCCGGATCGAGTGGATCATCATCAGTAATTCATCACAATTATTGATATCGGGGTGACGATTGGGACTTGATGAAATGGCTCCCTCCTCAATCCCACGTATCTTAGCAATTTCTGCAGTGACCTTTTTTGCCGGGAGCACCCCACCACGTCCAGGCTTTGCCCCTTGTGAGAGTTTAATCTCAAAGGCCTTGACCTTTTTCGCGACCACCTTGAGGCGATCAGGATCCAACACACCCTGTGCATTGCGTACCCCATACTTGGCCGTTCCGATCTGATAGATAATATCCGGGCCAAATTCTTCATGGTAAGGCGACAAGCCACCCTCGCCGGTGTTAATCCAAATCCCGGCTTCGGCTGCGCCTTTTGACAGGGCACGCACAGCTGGTTTAGAAATTGCTCCATAACTCATACCGGAGATATTAAAGAACGATCTGGGGTGAAACGGCTGACGACACCCTGGCCCAATAACTTTTGGTTTGGAGGACGTCTTTTCTTCTTCCAGCAAAGGAAAAGAGGCGTTTACAAAAATCACGGCGCCTGTTTGGCCAATGTCGTTGGTCGAACCAAAGCCGACCAGGCCACCCAGACCTTTAGCGGTACGATAAACCCAGGCGCGAGTTGCACGATTAAACGGCTGTTCCTGACGATCATGGGCAAAGAAATACTGGCGAAAATATTCGCCCAGTGCTTCAAACCGATATCGCAGACGACCAATGACTGGATAGTTACGTCGGATTGCATGGGAAGTTTGTGCAATATCCTGGATATACATAACAAAGATCACCAGCAGCGCAATCGAAATCAGTACCGCAAAGCCAATAACAATCCAGTCAGCAATATTTTCCATCGGGTTTCCCTAATATCCTTTATTAACATGGATATTGTCGGCCACAGATATCATGAACTTAAGAGCGCTTATTAAACTGTCGCAGGCTTGCGACGAGTTTATCCAGGGAGCTTATTTGTATACCTTACGTTTAAAGAGGTCATTACGCCGACTGACCAGACGATCGAGAAATAACATACCATCGAGGTGATCAATTTCATGCTGAATGGCCCTGGCTTCATAGCCATGGGTCTCAAGTACCTGGTCTTCGCCGCTTGCATCCAGGTACTTGAGCTTAATCCGCTCAGCACGGATGACATTGCCGGT
>JASFLV010000181.1:0-6144 GCA_050117915.1 Thioalkalispiraceae bacterium
TGTAACCTCAGCCAACAAAAAGGTTTCAGCTTGCCGGTGGCGATCTTTATCCTGGTAATCATGGCGCTGATCGCCACGGCGGTGGTGTCTATCTATAGTAAGGGTCTTGATGGGGTTAGCCAGGAAGTCCTTTCCACTCGCGCCTTTTATGCAGCGGAATCCGGGGCACAGCAAGTCCTGGGACAATTGTTTCCACTGGGTGGTGGCGCTGCCAACTGCGCAGCAAATTCCTCGCTCAACTTTAATAGCACCGGGCTGAATAGTTGTCAGGCCGATATGACCTGTAATAGTACAACGGTAGGGACAAATACTTATTATATAATTAATAGTACCGGTACCTGTTCCACGGGATCAACCCGGACAGTTCGCCAAGTACAGATAATGGCACGCAACCCATGATAACCAACCGACCAGACACCTTGGTGCGTAAACTACAAAAATCATTTTACGCAGGCCTGTATTTCACTGCGCTACTTTTATCCGCGAATCTGTATGCGGCCACCTGTCCTGATGAATTTGGTTTTTATTCCCGGGGGACTCTCAGAACAGGAAACAACGTGTCGATCAATGGCAATGCTGTGCCGAGTAATAACGGTGGCAGTGAAGACGGGATTAATCCGAATACTGGCGTACTCGAAGTACAATCCCCGTTATTCAATTTACCCGCGCTCAATCCATCAAGCTTTCCCAATAACAATAGTAATACCGACACAAGCGCCAGTACCATTGCAGCGGGAAATTACGATGAAATAACGGTTAGTGATAATACAACCACCACCTTTACTGGCGGGACTTATAATATTGATACCCTGGTCGTCGAAGAGGATGCCACAATTATTCTGGCCCCGGGTATATATTATATCGACACACTCGAAATGGCTGAAGACAGCAGCCTGGTGATCTCACCAAGCGGTTCGGTACAAATCTATCTTGGCGACGCAGCAGAAATCAATGAGGATGTCAGCATCAACGCCGGGGGCGCGGCGGGTAACCTGACTATCAATTTATATAACAATGCTGATTTCGAGGCTAACGAAGATGTCACTTTCAATGGTGTTATCTATTCACCTTATAACTCCAGTGACATCGAGTTCGGTGAGAATGCCAATATCACCGGTGGGCTTGTCACTAACGGTAAAATCGAATTAGATGATAACAGCGTACTGAACTACGGCACGAATGAACAGACGGCTGTTGCCAATGTCATTCCCTGTACCGGCGCCTTGCATCATATCGAAATCCAGCATGATGGTAGTGCACTTACCTGTGAACCTGAGTCAGTGACGATCCGTACCTGTGCCAACACCGACTGCTCATCGTTGTATACTGCAGATGTCAATATCACTTTTTCACCCAGTGGCTGGCTAGGGGGTGATACGCAAACAGTCACCAATGGTAGCGGAACTTTGCAGTTTCAAAATACCTCGGTTGGCAGCGTTAGCCTGGGGATCAACAGCTCATCGCCCAACCCGACAAATTCCACAGTGTGCCTGAATACCACGACAGGTTTGAACGATTGTAACCTGAGCTTCTTCGATACCGGTTTTATTTATACCATCCCCAGCCAGACCTCCTGCACCACGTCAACAGCGATTACCATCAGTGCGGTCCGACTGGATGATACCAGTCAGGCCTGTGTACCGACGTTTGTCAGCCAAACTCGTGACGTCGTCTTTTCACTTAATTACGTCAACCCCAATTCGGGAACGCGTAGCCTGACTCTGAACCACAACGGTACGGACTATACGCCGATCGACGACTCCACCAGCCAGACTGTACCGTTCAGTTTCGATGGTAATGGCCAGGCGACCTTTACCATCAACTACGCCGATGCCGGTCAGATCAGTTTAGCCAGTCTATATACCGGCAGCGCTGGCACCGGTGATGCTGGCCTGTCTATGGCCGGATCAACAACCTTTGTTACCAGACCCGCTAAACTCTATGTCTACGCCGATGAGGCCAATGCTGCGTGCGCCGGCTCCCTGCCAACCTGTAGTGCCTTTAAACGTGCTGGTGAAACTTTCAATTTAAACGTGCGTGGGGCCTGTAGTGACAACTCGGTCACCCCCAACTTTCAATTGAGTGGTCTGACCGTCAGTCATACCAATACAGCACCGGCTATTACACAAGGGACATTGGGAACGACAAGCTTCGACGTGGTCGCCGGAGAGAACGGTGAACACACGATCAGTCAAACGGTCTCAGAAGTCGGTGCTTATACCTTTACTGCAGAATTACCGGTCAGCGGTTACTTTGGTGAAACCATTGGTGATGCGACATTAAATAGTAGTTCAGTGATCGGACGTTTTTATCCAGACCACTTCTGTTTATCTGCCAATTCAATTGTTAATCGCACTGATGCGAACACAGCAACTGGCTGTAGCGATGGTTTCAGTTATCTGGATGAAGAGTTCGATGTTCGCTTTATGTTAACTGCGCAGGCCCAGAATGCTGTTTGTACTGATGGAACCCTTACCCAGAACTATCACGCCGCCTGGTCGAAATTTTCCACGCCCTTCACGGAAGATACCAGCAATGCCACAGAGCAGGGTAAATGGAACTTTGCTGCGGTGAATGATCCCGGCGGAACCCCGGTTAATCTTAGTTCACGTATTAGCATCGATTCAGCCACAAGTAGCCCAGCTATCTTTACTAATGGAACGGCTGACATCACGGCCAAGCTTAATATTAATCGCAGTGGTGCCGCACCGGCTTATACTCCTGAAGCATCCTTTGATGATGTCAGAATCGGGATCAATCCGCTCGATACAGACGATGTTGCTATTGATACAACCGATTTAACCATCGCGAGTGATACTTACCGCGAAGCCGGCAATACGGTTTTGTATTTCGGTCGCCTGTTTGCGGAAAACGCCTTCGGCACCAATCAACCTGATGTTGGCCTGGATATGTATGCACGTACTGAATTTTGTAATAACGTAAGCGGGGCTGTTTGTACAGACTGGCAACAGCAAACTCTCGATAGCTGTACGCTCTATAATATTAACCCACCGCCTGGGGTTGAGTTAGGCGCCAACCCCGGCAGTATTGGCACGCCAGGTTATTACCTGCGCGCCAGCCCGACCATGACCTCTTCCATATTTAACTTCGATGATGATGGTGCTGCGGCCAGTTATGCGCGACTGCATGTCCCTGACAGTAACAATCACAGTGCCGGCTGGCGTTTGTTTTATACCGCTGGCGGCAACGGCGGGGATTTCACCATCCCTTTCCGCTTCCCGTTTAATAGCGACCCGACCGTCCATCCTTATCTGCTACATATGGACGGGATCGCCTCGTTTGGCCAGTTCAGGGGCGATGATCGGATTATCTTCTGGCGTGAAGTGCTCGAATAGACTTCAACTCAGTCGCCAGATAACTCGAAGCCCCATTTCAAGACCTGATTAGTACATCATGAAGGCCCCTCCGGAGCCAGAAACCGGAAATTTGGTTAATTTTCACTAACCAGCAATGAGTATTAAGATCAAACTTTAATATACATTTCTAAGTAACTGTAATTATTACTATATTAGTATATTGACAGATCCTGGCTACAAGTCTATAAATAAGTAAATTGTGACGGACTTCACGTTCTATTTGTCTGCTGACATCAACAAAGAATAAGGATATACCTATGTTCACCAAGCCAATTTTTGAGACACTACCGATCCTGATCACTGCATTCGGAATATTACTGATTGCATTGGTTCATCACCCCGTTGCTCTCATTTCTGGGGCAGGCCTGATTCTCGCCAGCTGCATCATGCTCTATCGCCATTACACGGAACTGGGAACAGACGCTAATGCGCTTGATGAAGGGCATAGCATTTAAGAACAAAACATTATCCGCTATTAAAAGCCTGTGACAAACCGGCATTTTTACTTTTCACTTTTAAAACCTGATCTATTGTTGACTAATGTAACTATAGCTACAGCCAAACCTACCACATCAGGGTTATGATGCACCCATTACAATCACTCACAGGAGAAACATGATGAATGATTTCAAGATCGGCGCACCAATGCGCTTTTTCATGATTGTGATAGCAGCCATATTGATTGCGGGCATTTGGTTAACCGGCTATAAAACCGTGCATTGGTTACTTTATATCCCGGTGATCTTTTTTGTCTTCGCTGCCGTTACAGGGATATGTCCGGGAATGTTCTTTTCGCGCAAACTGTTTGGCAAGAAAGCCGGGTAGACTAGCCATTTTATACTTCCACCCGGCTTTCGGCCTTGGATTTTAGGCGTTAACCAGTTGCTTGTTTTTAGAAAATAGATTTCGGATTGAGTATTCACCGTCACCTAACAGAGCAACCACGATCGCCGCGATCACCAGGAAGGCCGGGTATTCCCAACCCCCGTTGGCTGCTGAGAACACCCAGCCATTTCCGATGTGTACATACAGGGCACCGAGTAAAACAGGGATGGTTACCAGGGCTACGTAACGACTATAAAAACCCACTATCAACAAAGCGCCGGCAATGATCTCGACGAAGGTCACCGGGTAGGCCATCCAGCCTGCAAAACCGACTTGCTCAAAAAACTGGGCCGTACCGGCCATGCTGAAGACCATCACTTTTAGCAGGCCATGAGCAATAAACATCACGCCCAGGCTGACTCTTAACAATAAGCTTGCAAGATTGATATTGGTACTATTCATAATAGGCTCCTTTGTACTAACTAGTACTATTTAAACAAAAAAATACTCAGCTGAAAATTTCACGGAGTCGAGACAATGACTTGCTGATTTCGCTGAGTTCTGATTTTGACAGTTGATCAAAGCATCGCTTGATATGCGCAATCTGTCTTGGAAAGAGCTTTTCAAACAACTTTTCACCTTGTCGGGTTAATTGCACAAGCGTTACCCGCCTGTCTAGCGGTGATTCCCTGCGTTTAACCAGACCTTTTGCTTCCATCCGATCAATTACACCGGTTAAGGTGCCCTTGGTAATCAGGGTAAGTTCCCCGATTTCCTTGAAACTTAGACCATCGGTATTCCCCAGGGTAAACAGGACATCCGCCTGGGATACCGTCAGATCCGTTCCCTCATAGCCTTTTGCATCGTAACTGGCAAAAGCCTGGTAGGCGCGGACCAGTTCCCGCATAACCGGGATAAAATCCTGTTTGGCGGCAGTTTTAGTGGAAAGCATTTTCATCTCAATAGTTCTAACTAGGACTAATAATAGTCCTAACTAGAACCAATGTCAAGCACGGCGGCCTCTGTCTGGCATGCCACGCTCGCTCTATAACTCATTGTTTATATATGAGTTATTTCTCGTGCCCTGGCTCTTGCTATTTGCTAAATTTAAGTAACACCTGAATCACAGGAACCCACTACCGGAACTTTCTTAGTAAGATTAACCATCAGAGCAGCCCGTGATGCCCGATCCCAGAGAAAATACGATTAATTACCTTGAATTACCGGTTCACGATATTGCCGCGAGCAAAGACTTTTTCAGTAACCTGTTTGGCTGGAAGTTTGTTGATTACGGCCCGGACTATAGTTGTTTCCATGGCGCCGGAATCGATGGTGGTTTTTATACTTCTGCTCAGTATGGATTTAGATCAGAGGGCGGGCCATTGATCGTGTTTTATTATTACGATATCGATAGAATTAAAGCAAAAATCACTGCCTTATCTGGCAAAATTATTAAAGATACCTATGCATTTCCCGGTGGTCGTCGCTTTCATTTTACCGATGTAAATGATAATGAATATGCAATCTGGACCGACAAACCAGAATAAATTTTAATAAGATAATTGAGGTAATCAATGGCACGCTATCGTATTGGTGAAACACCAGAAACCGGTGGAGATGTACTTACTCAGGATCTCTTCATCGGCGCCGCTGTATTTGGCTTATTGATTAGTATTGGTTTTGTGGTTGCCGGGCTGCGTGGTAAACAATACTGGTTAGTCTTTTGGGGAGGGGGATTAACTCTATCCAGTATTGCTTACCTGGTGTATATCGCCTTTAGTTAAAGTTTTTTTGCTGTTTATTCGTGTGCAATGGGTTTATCGGTAAATAAATAATCTTTTAACTCGCTATCGAATTTCGGGTCTTTGCGGCGAATCCATTCCAGCACCATCGACGCATGTTCCTTTTCTTCATCTCGGTTATGGGCGAGAATCGCCTTTAA
>JASFLV010000182.1:0-6143 GCA_050117915.1 Thioalkalispiraceae bacterium
AAGATACCATGTAAATAGGTACCAATAATCTGCCCATCATCCGAGACAACGCCATCATGTCTGTCAGCCAGTTTTATCAATGGCCTTTGTAAGGCTGGTCCCCGTGTGACACCGGCGTGAATCTCATAACCACTCACAGCTGTATTGCTAAGCAAAAGTCGTCCACTCACATTCGTCAACGTCTTTTGTTCATGCAAGGTTGTCTCAAATTCCAGCAGTCCAAAACCAGTCGAAATTCCCGGTGCACTTTCGATACCCCGTGGATCATGCAGTTTTTGACCCAGCATCTGAAACCCGCCACAAATACCCATTAACCGACCGCCATAGCGTAAATGTCGCAGGATCTTATCCGTCCAACCATGTTCTTTTAATAATGCCAGGTCATCTCGCACATTTTTGCTTCCGGGAAGAATGATCAAATCGGCTGGCGGACACGCATCATGCAAATGGACATAATGCACATCAACCTCCGGATGCAACCGCAATGGATCAAAGTCGGTATGATTACTGATACGAGAGAGGACAGGGATCACGACCTGGCAACGTTCGCTCTCTGACTTCTCGGCACTACAGCTGGCAATACTATCCTCTGCATCTAAAAATAGATCATGAATATATGGCAGCACACCGAGTACCGGTTTAGCCGTGCGTTGTTCTAACCAATCCAGCCCGGGTTGTAACAAGCTGATATCACCGCGAAATTTATTGATGATAAAGCCCTTGACTCTTTTTTGTTCGGATTGACTTAGTAGTTCCAGGGTGCCGATCAGGTGCGCAAAGACACCCCCACGATCAATGTCAGCAACCAATACAACCGGGCAATCCACGACTTCGGCAAATCCCATGTTGGCGATATCCCTGTCGCGCAAATTAATCTCTGCTGGGCTACCTGCCCCTTCAACTAAAACCCAATCGTACTGCTGACACAAACGGCTGTAGGATGCGGTGACTGCCTGCATCGCCACTGACTTGTAGTCGTGATACTCCCTGGCCTGCATATCGGTTAATGCCTGGCCATGAATAATCACCTGGGCACCAATATCCGTATTGGGCTTCAACAGCACGGGATTCATATCAACATGTGGCACAAGGCCGCAAGCCTGAGCCTGCAGGGCCTGGGCGCGGCCTATCTCACCCCCTTCTGGGGTAACTGCACTGTTTAAGGCCATGTTTTGTGGCTTGAAAGGTGCAACCCGGATACCACGTTGTCTTAACAGACGGCAGAGACCGGCAACGATCACACTTTTGCCAGCATCCGACGTCGTCCCCTGAATCATCAAACTTTGCATACTTAAGATACTTTTAAAAACGGAATGGTTGCGTGATTATATAATCACATAGCAGGTGACGGCTTGCGTCCTTCGCCGGCTTTATTCTAAAAATCAAAGTCTAACAGACCCGACGACGACTTTTAAGCTATACCTGATTGATATATTTCAAACAAGATTCAGCTTAAATAGGATAAGCTTGTATCTCACTAATAGAGTAGATATATATAGCATCAACTAATTGAAACCATAACCCTTCGGATAGAGAGAGTTTGCATGAATACTTCTGATGATGACATCTATACCAGTGCCGATCACCGCTTAAAGCTACGCAACCTTCAACCAGAAGACTACGATATGATTAAGCAAATCATGGATCGCGTCTATCCCGGCATGGGCGGTGGCTGGGCCAGGAAAAAGTACCTGGCCATGCTCAAGGTGTTTCCCGAAGGCCAGATCTGTATCGAGGACAACGGTACCCCGGTTGCAGCGGCTTTTGCTGTCATCGTTGACTATGACAAGTTTGGTGATGAACATACTTATGATGAGATCACCGGCAATGCCTACCTGACCACCCATGACCCCAAGGGTGATGTCCTCTATGGTGTCGACATCTTTGTCGACCCGGATTACCGTGATATGCGCCTGGGCAGGCGTCTGTATGAGGCGCGCAAGGAATTATGCAAGAACCTTAACCTACGTGCGATAGTTGCCGGGGGGCGTATTCCCAACTATACCCAGCATGCCGACCAGCTCTCGCCGCAGGAATATATCGAGGCCGTCAAGCGCAAGGAACTCTATGACCCGATCCTGAGTTTCCAGCTCTCTAATGATTTTGAGGTCAAACGCGTTTTGCGTGGCTACCTGCCCGAAGATAAGGAGTCATTAGGTTTTGCTACTTTACTGGAATGGTTCAATATCTATTATGAACCCAAAGACCCGAAACTTTTTGGCGCCAAAAAGACGGTTGCGCGCATCGGCTGCGTGCAGTGGCAGATGCGTGAGATGCAAAGTGTTGAAGAATTATTACAACAGGTGGAATACTTTATCGATGCGCTCTCCGATTACCGCTGTGATATTGCATTGTTCCCCGAATTCTTTAATGCGCCCTTGATGGGCTTGCGCCACCACCATACCTCAGTAGATGCGATTCGCAATTTAGCTGAATACACCGAACAGATACGCGACGAGATTTCAAAACTTGCGGTCAGCTACAACATTAATGTCATCGCCGGTTCGATGCCAGCCATCGAAGATGGGGATCTATATAATATAGCCTACCTGTGTAAGCGTGATGGCACGGTCGCCTCCCAAACAAAACTCCATCCCACCCCGCATGAGAAAAAAGACTGGATCATGGAAGGTGGTAATAGTTTAAATCTGTTTGATACTGACGTTGGACGGATCGGTATTCTTATCTGTTATGACGTAGAGTTTCCTGAACTAGCTCGCTTACTGGGCGAAGAAGAGATGCAGATTTTATTTGTCCCGTTCTGGACAGACACTAAGAATGGTTACCTACGGGTACGCCGCTGCGCCCAGGCCCGCGCCATTGAAAATGAATGCTATGTTGCCATCGCTGGCAGTATCGGTAATCTACCCAAGGTCGATAATGTTGACATTCAATATGGCCAGACGGCCGTGTTTTCTCCCTCAGATTTTGCCTTTCCCCATGATGCGATCATGGCCGAGACCACGCCCAACACCGAGATGACCCTGATTGTCGATGTCGACCTGGACAAGTTACAGGCCCTGCAAAATGAGGGTTCAGTGCGGAACTACCTGGATAAACGCAGAGATCTATACCAGATTAAATGGATCGGCGATTAATGAATAGCCATTCAGACTAAGACCCATTAACGTTTTTATATGAAGACAAATTTCAAGGATCACTTTTCGGGACATTCACAGACTTATGCCCGCTTCCGGCCTGGGTATCCCGAGCAACTATTTTATCACTTGTCCCAACTAGCGCCCGCACTGCACCGGGCCTGGGACTGTGCCACCGGCACCGGTCAATCTGCATTGCAACTGGCCAAATACTTCCAGCAGGTCATTGCCACGGACGCCAGCGCGAACCAGATAAATAATGCAGCACCACAAAAGCATGTTGAATTCCGTGTTGCCACTGCCGAAGACTCTGGCATAGACAGTAATACTGTCGAACTGGTTACCGTGGCCCAGGCATTACACTGGTTTGACCTGAGTGCCTTTGAAAGAGAGGCGCAACGTGTACTGGTTGACAAAGGTGTACTCGCAGCCTGGAGTTATAATCTTCTTACCATCAACCCCAAAATCGATAGGATGATTAATTACCTGTATTCTGAATTACTCGATCCTTACTGGCCCGCAGAGCGTCGCATCGTCGAACGTGGCTATCAGGATATCCAGCTAGCCATGGACAAACTGGAAGTACCTGACTTCACTATGACCGCGCACTGGGATCTGCAACAGTTAACCGGTTACCTGAATACCTGGTCAGCTGTAAAACGTTTTGAAGCAGACCGGCACCATAATCCACTTGAGCTGATCGTAGCGGACCTTCATTCAGCCTGGGGCCCACCCGAGCAGAAGTACCTGGCCAGCTGGCCACTGGCTGTACAACTCTGGCGGAATAGTTAGTCGTTGTTATAAAATTTTCAACTATGGATAGTTGTAAATTCACCTGTCGCCTGCGATGATGGGCGAATAGTATTCGCTATGGGTATATCGTCATGCAACAACAAGAAAAACATTATGCGGCGCTTGCCCCTCTGTTATCTCTGGCCGGTATCTTTGCTCATCCCATTGCCAGCATTATCATCCCGCTAATTCTGTTTTTTATCTTTTACTGGCGCCGGCTAGAGCTGGCGCAAACTATTGCACTGCGTACCGCCGACCTCGCCTTCAGCGTGATGTTATTTCTGGTTGTCACCGACCTGTTATTACTGGCTTACGTCTCAGTATATCCAACGACACAAGATCAGGCCCATACCATCGGCAAAATCAAGACCTTCGCTATTCTTGTCTACATGATCGGGTATTTGATCGCTGCGACTATTCAGGCACTTCGTGGTAAGACAATCAGGTTTTACCTTTCATTGCGCATCGCTGAACGTGTATTCATTGCTGTTAATAAAAACAAATCATCTTCCTGATCAATACTTATATAACAAATCCTGTAGCTTGCAATCGAGGCCTGGATACAGGTCGGCAACCAGCGCCAGGTATAGCTCGGCTGTCGCCAGCGCATCATAAAAGGCATTGTGTGCCTTATAAGCGGGCAGATGATAACGTTTGCGCAAGCTGTATAACCTCAAGGAATCTTTCTCCAGAACCACCTGACTCCTGAGTAGCTGTCTTTTAGCTAACTGCTGAGTATCAATCACTGGGACCAGAAAATCCTGATCATATAACTCATGACAAACCCGCTTCAGGTAGCCCAGCTCTATTTTTGCATTGTGAGCAATCAGCACACGACCCTTTAATCTCGCAAGCAAAGTATCAAAGGCACTCTTGATATTCATTCCCGCTTTTACCATATCATCGGTTATTTCATGGATCACCGTACTTTGCTGAGGCAATGCCAGTTTTGTCCTGACTATCTGATGCCATGCAGTATTTAATCTGATAGCCAACTGGTCGATTTCAACCAGGCCGATACTAACAATATGGTCCTTTTTGATATCCAGGCCGGTTGCTTCAAAGTCCAGGACAATGAATGACGAATCAATTAATTTACTTTTAGGTTCTGGGAATGGCGTTGCATAGTAATCGTGTAATGCACCCCCCGAGGTTTTGCTAAGTAGGCGTTTACGTCGCTGATTGAGGCCATAAAATTTGTCCCACATAATCAGGCAAAACGACCCGCTTGATAACGATGTTCCAATACTTCCTGCATCGACTTGATAATGGCAAAGGCATCTTTCAGATGTTTCCGTTCCAGGCCGCTCAGAGATTTCGGATCAAGAAAATTATCCGCTGCCTGGCCGGCACGAATACGTTCTACCTGATGGTGGTTACGAAGACTGCCAATATATTCCAGCGCGTCGACAAGATCCTGCGTCATTTCACTACTCACGCCACCAGCTGCACAGGCTGCCTGCAGGCGTTCGGTGGTATTTACCACGGCAATTCCTTCAGATAATGCAAGCACGCGGGCAATATCCACAATCGGGACAATGCCACGATGTTTTACATCCAGGGTGTTGTCGTGCTCCTTAGCGTGGATTAAGACAAAGTTGCGAAAGAAGCCCAGAGGTGGGCGGTGAGTCAGCGCATTGGAAACCAGGTATGCGATGAAAATACGGTTTTCCTTTGCAGATGCCAACATGCTCTTTTGTACCGACTCGAATAATGTGCTGTCACCATACACCGGTCGTAGATCAAAAAAGATGCTGGCCAGCATTAATGCTTTTTTATCTGGATGCTCAATCCATTTCTGAAAGTATTCTTTCCAGACTGATACCGGCTGGCGCCACTCGGGATTCGTCGCCATGGCATTACCTGGGCAATAAATGAAACCACAGGCATTTAATCCGTCACTGACATATTTGCTGAGTGCCGAAAAGTATTCGTCGTGTTCAGGTTGCATACCGTCATCAATAAAGAGTGCATTATCTTGATCTGAATGTGAAGTCTGCTCCTGACGTCCTTGCGATCCACCGGCTAACCAGACGTATGCAACCGGCGGCTTACCCAGTTTATCCTCTGCCAGTTGCAACAAGCGAATAGTAATGGCATCGGTAATCATCGAAAAGATCTCTCCAAGCTGCCTTGCCGATGTATTGGCTATCACCAACTGAAGATGTAGTTCTGGAAGTCGTTGGCTAATTCTCGCCAATGCTTCGGGACTGTTGGCCTTCTCGATATCACTTGCAATGAATGCCGCGTTTG
>JASFLV010000183.1:0-6128 GCA_050117915.1 Thioalkalispiraceae bacterium
CCTAATCAATACCATGACCGAAACCTCGATGGACCATGAAGGAGTTATCAAAAAGTTTGGCGTCAAGCCTGAACAGATTATCGATTATCTGACTCTAATTGGTGATACGTCGGATAATATACCGGGTGTACCGAAAGTCGGGCCGAAGACGGCGGTTAAATGGCTGGAACAATATGGAACTCTGGAAAATATTATTAAACATGCCGACGAGATAAAAGGTAAGGTCGGCGAGAATTTACGTGCCAGTCTTGAGCAGCTGCCTTTATCCAAACAACTGGTAACCATCAAGCGTGATGTTGAGCTGGATGTCACACCAGATGAATTATTATTGCGCGAGCCTGACAATGAAGTGTTGCGAAAAAACTTTTCACGCTATGAATTCAGGACCTGGCTGGAACAGGTGCTTGATGTAAATAGTGGTAGCGCAGCTGGTGTGGACAGCCAACCTGAGAAATCTTACCAGACGGTGCTCGAACAAAAGCAACTGGACGAATGGCTTAACAGAATAAAAAAGGCCAGGCTGTTTGCCTTTGATCTCGAGACCACCAGTCTTGATTACATGCAGGCAAAAATAGTCGGGATTGCATTAGCGGACAATGCCGGCCAGGCCGCGTATATTCCCGTTGCCCATGACTATATGGATGCCCCGACACAACTTGAGCGTGATGAGGTATTAAAGCAACTTAAACCTGTACTCGAGGATCCGAAACAGTTAAAGCTCGGGCAAAACCTCAAGTATGATATGAGCGTACTGGCAAACTATGGTATCGAGTTAAACGGGGTTGCCTTTGATACCATGCTGGAATCTTACGTGCTTGATAGTACGGCCTCGCGTCACGATATGGATACCCTGGCGTTACGGCATCTAAGTCACAAGACGATTCACTATGAAGATGTTGCAGGCAAGGGCGCCAAACAAATCGGTTTTAATGAAGTGAGCATCGAAGTTGCCAGTGAATATGCCGCAGAAGATGCGGATATCACTTTTCAGCTTCATGAAAAACTCTGGCCACAATTGGAAAAACATAAGTCACTGGTCAAGGTGTTCAATGAAATTGAATTACCGCTGATCCCGGTGTTATCACGCATGGAGCGCAACGGCGTCCTGATTGATAAAGACAAACTGGATAAACAAAGTCAGCAGATCAGCAAACGTCTTGCTGAGCTTGAGCAGCAGGCATATAAAGAGGCCGGCGAGGAGTTTAATCTTGGTTCGCCCAAACAGATACAGACGATACTGTTTGATAAATTAGGCTTGCCGGTTATTTCCAAAACGCCCAAGGGGCAGCCATCGACCGCTGAACCGGTATTGCAGGAGCTTGCGGAAAACTATGCTTTACCGCATTTGATTTTAGAGACACGCGGCCTGGCAAAGTTAAAATCAACCTATACCGACAAACTGCCAGAGATGATCAACCCGGAGACGGGACGTGTGCATACTTCTTATCATCAGGCCGTAGCCGCAACCGGTCGCCTCTCTTCTTCCGAGCCGAATTTGCAAAACATACCCATAAGGAGTGAGGAGGGGCGACGTATTCGCCAGGCGTTTATTGCCGAGCCTGGTTATAAGTTTGTCGCTGCTGATTACTCACAAATTGAGTTACGGATCATGGCGCATCTGTCTGGTGACAAAGGCTTATTACAGGCGTTTGCGGCGGGGGAAGATATCCATCGTGCCACCGCATCAGAAGTGTTTGCCGGTGGTGGTGAAGTGACAGCGGAACAACGTCGTTCTGCAAAAGCGATCAACTTTGGTTTGATCTATGGCATGTCGGCCTTTGGCCTGGCCAAACAACTGGGGGTAGGGCGAGCCGAGGCACAGTCTTACATAGATTTATACTTTTCAAGATACCCGGGTGTAAAAGATTACATGGATAAAACCCGAGAGCTCGCCCGTGATCAGGGTTATGTAGAAACGGTGTTTGGTCGACGCCTGTATTTGCATGAAATTAATTCATCCAATGCCATGCGCCGTCAATACGCAGAACGGACTGCGATTAATGCCCCGATGCAGGGTACTGCCGCTGACATCATCAAGCGCGCAATGATCAAGCTGGATGGTATTATTGTTGGACGAACACTAGATATGAAGATGATAATGCAAGTGCATGACGAACTGGTTTTCGAGGTGAGCGAAAATATTCTTGATAGTTGCATGGATATTATTCGTGATGCAATGGTCGAGGCCGCATCTCTGTCTGTACCATTAACCGTTGATATTGGTGTGGGTAATGACTGGGAACAGGCGCATTGATACAAACACTGGTATTCTTTTTCAAACTAGTCCAGACTTATAAAATTCAAGTCCACAGGGGTTGAACTTTTTCCATTTATACCTATCAAAAGGTAACAAGACTTTTATGAAGTTTTGTTTAGGTTTAAAAGTGTTTTCCCGACCCCTCCCTGGCGGGATAACTTAGCACTCGATTCCCCAAGTCGAGTGTTTATTTAGCCCCAGATATTATTCCCCCAATATCTGGGGTTTTTCTTTGCCCGCTATTCCAGATATCACTAGCACGTGACAATAATTCACACAGATTGGAGTTGGCATATTTGAAATCTGAGTGATTTTGTCTAGTATTAAAGTGTTCGACGACTGGTTCCCACAACTCCTCCCTGGTGGAAACCTACTCATCTCGACGCCCAATCGAGGTGAACTAGATTAACCCCGGTAACTTCCCTTCCCCATATACCGGGGTTTTTTTTGGTATAGCCATTATTAAAATCAGGCTTAAGGGTACTCCAGCCAATCACAGATTTGTCGGCGGGCTTCCTGGACGCCAACCTGCTTGAGAGAAGAAAATAGCTGTACTTTAACATCGGGCAGGCTCTCGAGGGCTTTGCGGACTTGTAACAGAGTGCTGTTGGCAGGTCCTTTTTTCAGCTTGTCGGCCTTGGTTAGTAGCAGGAGTACCGGCAGGCCTTTATAGGCACTCCATTCCAGCATCTGGCGGTCGAATTCCTTCAAGGGATGACGGCAGTCCATGACTAGCACCAGGCCTTTGAGTGACTGGCGGGCCTCAAGGAATGCATCCAGCGTCTGCCCCCATTGCCTCTGCATCTTGCTTGAGACCTTGGCGTAGCCATAGCCTGGCAGATCGACCAGCCGGCGTTTTTCGTCAAGCTCAAAAAAGACCAGCTGTTGCGTCCGGCCCGGGGTCTTACTGGTGCGGGCCAGGGACTTTTGTGCACATAAGGTATTGAGCGCGCTGGATTTTCCAGCATTGGAGCGGCCCGCAAAGGCCACCTCGCGGGCATTATCCGGGGGCAGGTGGGCCATATCCGGGCTACTTAACAGGAATTTTGCCTGCTGCAACGGATTACTCCTTATGGAGGTATTGGAATTGTTTGCTTGACCCGCCATCTTACTATTTGTATAAAGGTGCCCCATTTTTCGGGTGTTTTCGTCAACGGCATTATGCCTTATTTTGCAGGGCACAGGCGGGAGCAAATTGAACAGAATTCTGTTTTTATTTTTTTGGAGAGAAAGAAGATGAAAAAGCTGTTTATTACAATCTCAGCATTTGGATTGATTGGTCTGTCTGCAAATATACAAGCTGCCGATGGCCAAAAAACGTATCAAGCTGCATGTTTTGCCTGTCATGGTGCAGGTGTTGCGGGTGCACCCAAAACAGGTGACAAGGCGGCCTGGAAAGATCGAATTGCCCAAGGCAATGACACATTATATAAACACGCGATCAAAGGCTACACCGGTAAGAAAGGTGTAATGCCAGCAAAAGGTGGTCGTGCTGATTTAAGTGATGATGCTGTTAAGGCTGCAGTTGACTATATGGTGGCAGAGTCAAAATGATGTTACGCAGTGTGGTAAGCATTCTTGCCTTTGTATTGGTATTGCCCGCCTACGCGGCGGGTGACGCCTCTGCAGGACGCAGCAAGTCACAAGCCTGTGCTGCCTGTCATGGTGCGGACGGTAATGCCGCGATTGCAAACTATCCGAAACTGGCTGGTCAACATGCCGGTTACCTGGTGAAGCAATTACAGGCGTTTAAATCCAAAAAGCGCATCGACCCTATCATGAATGGTCAGGTTGCCAATCTGAGTCAGCAGGATATGGAAGATATTGCGGCTTACTATGCAACGCAAAAGGTCAGCCTGGGCGCAGCAACGGACGAGAAAAAGCGTAAGTTCGGTGAGCGCATCTACCGTGGCGGAATCGAGACGAAAGGTATCTCTGCCTGTATGGCCTGTCATGGACCATCAGGGTCAGGTAATTTACCGGCCAAGTTTCCCTCACTAGGTGGCCAGAATGAAGCCTATGTCGTGAAAAGCCTGAAAGATTATCTGCAAGCTGAGACCCGCGCGATCGATCCCAAGGATGATGCAGGCAAGATGATGCATGACATAGCCAAACGGATGAGTGAGGCAGAAATGCAAGCTGTTGCCCATTACATTTCAGGCCTTCACTGAATACAGAAACACATAGATCGAATTATTCGATTCGATAACAGAAAAACAAAAGGGTGGCCAGTATAACGCGGCCACCCTTTTGTCGTTATGACAGACAGAGATAGATGAGCGAAACAACAGCGACAAAAAAAGCCGAGGTTACACGGCGCAGTGTGTTACTGGATTTTCTGGGTTCCATGAACCTGGCGATTACGATTCTGGTGATTATTGCGATTGCCTCGGCGATCGGCACGGTTCTAAAGCAAAATGAACCCTATAACAATTACATCATCAAGTTTGGTCCGTTCTGGCATGAATTCTTTCTAACTCTCAATTTATACGATATTTATAGCGCTGGCTGGTTTCTGGTGCTGTTGTTGTTCCTGGTGATTTCTACCAGTGTTTGCATCTATCGCAATACACCGATCATGTTGCAGGAGATGCGTAACTTTCGGCTGAATAGCAAAATAAAATCTTTAAAGACGATCGAGGGATCAAAAAGCTGGAGCATCAATGATGCTAAGGCAACCGAAAAAATGGTCTCCCGTCTTTTCGACGTAAACGGTTACCAGGTTAGGAAAAAGCAACACGATAATCGTTTGATCATTGCCGGCATGCGTGGGCGCTTCAATCGGCTTGGTTATGTCTTTGCCCACTTTGGGATTATCGTTATCCTGGTTGGCGGAGTGATGGACAGTACCGTTGATATCGGGCTACGCGAAGCGTTAGGTTTGAGCAAAATCGATATCGAGACAGTATTTGTCAAAGACATGCCGGAAGAAAGCAAGTTACAACCGGGTGATTTACTGTCATTCCGCGGTAATGTTTCTATCTCAGAAGGACAGACAGCAAATTTTGCGTTACTGAGAATTCGCGAAGGAAGTCTCAAGCAGGAACTGCCTTTTGCCATCCAGCTAAAAGACTTCCGTGTTGAACACTATAACTCAGGTCAGCCCAAATCTTTTGAAAGTGATCTGGTGATTATTGATAAGGACCAGGGTAACACCTTCGAACAAACCATCGCGGTCAATCATCCGCTACAGTATCGCGGATACACCATCTATCAGGCTTCTTTCGGGGACGGGGGCTCAGAACTCAAACTCAAGGTCTGGCCGTTTTACGATTACAAGCTACGGACACTCAATGTAGAAAGTGTTGTACGTGGTGAGCGGGTCCTCGATACATTAAAAGGGGAGCTGACGCTCGAGTTTATAGATTTCAAGATGTTTAACGTACGCCCGGCAGATGAAGGTGATCCAGAAGGCAAGAAGTTTGTTAATGACGGATCCAGCGTCGTGTTTAAGGTTCGCGATAGCAGTGGTGTTGCCAGGGAATATATCAACTACATGTCGCCGGTAAAAAATGATGATCGCTACGTATTTATAACCGGTATGCGTAATAGTCCCGCGGAATCTTATCGTTATCTACACATTCCTGCAGACGATAAATTCACTGTCGAACGTTTCATGAAGTTCCATGCTTTGATCAACGATACCAGGCGCGCTCAGCAAATCGCGATGCGTACCGTAGACCAGGTTTTAAGTGATGCGCCTGACAGTGATAAATATAAGAAGAACATCATCACTACAATGATGGATTTATTAGAGCGCTTTAATTTTGGTGGTTATGCGGCGATCGAAAACCAGTTACGCAAGGTCGAGGCTAGCGATGAACAGAAAGACAAGATGCGCGAGGCCTACTACAAAGTGTTGAATACTGTA